>CANQTJ010000032.1 GCA_947626705.1 uncultured Clostridia bacterium
GGAATATCAATAGCAGAATTAACAGGAACAGGGATATTTGCAAAGGCAAAGGAGGCAAAACAGAAATATAAAGATGCGGAAGAACTAGAAAATCAAAGATTGGCAGATTATGAAGCTCAACTAAATAGTTTAGGAAAAAGTACTGTAGGAAGTGGAGATGTAACAGGTGGAGAAGGAGGAAGTGGAGATAATGGAGATGGAGAGCAAAATGATAAACCTACACCATCAGACCCAAATACTCCAGCGACAAGTATGACAGAAGCAAAACAAGATGATATGTTTGAAAAAACAGTAAATTCAACAGTAAAAGATGAATATGATAATCAAGTAGTAGTTCCAGCAGGATTTAAAATAACAGAAGATGCAAACAATGTAACAGAAGGAATTGTTATTATTGATAAAGAAGGAAATGAATTTGTGTGGATACCAGTAGGAGAAGTAATGGATAGTAATAAAACAACACATACAATAATATTAAGTAGATATACATTTAATGATAGTGGATATAAAACAGATAAAGGTGAAACACCAATTGATGATTCTTATTCTATAGATGGATATAAATATAAGCATGAAGAAAAAACAACGTCAACAAAGGGAGTTGCTGTAGCCAAAGATTTAGCGGAATTTAAAAATAGTGCAAAGAAAAATTATGGCTATTATATAGGAAGATATGAAGCAAGAAAAAATAGTGATGGTAGCAAAGTAACAGAAAAAGGTTCAGATACTGTGTGGAGTAGTATAACGCAATCAATGGCATCTACAAATTGTCAAGCTATGTATAGTAATAACAAATTTACAAGTGATTTAATGAATAGTTACGCGTGGGATACTGCTATTGTATTCTTACAAGAATTTGATGATAGAGAGGGGACTGAAAAATCAATACCGTATTCAAGAAGGGAAAGAGTAATAAGTACATTTGCAAGTACTGGAACCAATAATAATGATATATCTACACAAGATGAAGTTTGTAATATATATGATATGGCAAGTAATGTAATTGAATGGACAACAGAAACCTCTACCTATTGGGACAACGGTCACTCTTGTTATAAGCCAGCTACTCAAGTGGGAGGCTTGTATGATAGAAGCGGATATTACACTAGCTATCGCAGTAGCAATATTGTTGATGCTAGAGTTGATGATCAGGGCTTCCGCCCAATTTTATATTGTACCCCTGAAAGCTAAAATAAGTATATGTATAAAAATGGAAAAAATAGTATAGAATAACATATATAGGAAGGTGGTTTTCAAATGAAAGATTATTTAGCTATAAAAAATATAGAAGCACTAGAGGTATTGGACTCAAGGGGAAATCCAACAATACAAGTAGAAGTTATAACAGAAGGAGGATTTTCAGGAGTAGCATTAGTTCCATCAGGAGCATCAACAGGAAGTTTTGAAGCGGTAGAATTAAGAGATAATGACAAAAGTAGATATTTAGGAAAAGGCGTATTAAAAGCAGTTGAAAATGTAAATAAAAAAATAGCAAAAAAATTTATAGATATGAATGTATATGACCAAAGAAAAATAGATAGAGAATTAATAGAACTAGATGATACATTAAATAAATCAAATTTAGGAGCAAATGCAATATTAGGAGTATCTTTAGCAGTAGCAAAAGCAGCAGCTAGTTCACTAGGAATGGAATTATATAATTATATTGGAGGAATAAATGCTAAAGAGTTACCAACTCCAATGATGAATATTTTAAATGGTGGGAAACATTCAGATAATAATATAAATATACAAGAATTTATGATAATGCCAGTAGGAAGTATAACATTTGCAGAAAGATTAAAAAGAGGAGTAGAAGTATATCATACATTAAAAAAGGTGTTAAAAGATAGGGGTTATTCAGTAGGAGTTGGAGATGAAGGAGGATTTGCCCCTAATTTAAAAGATGAAGAAGAAGCATTAGATGCAATAGTTGAAGCAATAAAAAAAGCTGGATATGAGCCGGGAAAAGATATATGTTTAGCATTGGATATTGCAAGTACAGAAATGTATGACGAAGCAAAAAAAATAGGCAAAGATGGTTATTATTTTTGGAAAACAGATGTAATTAAGACAAAACAAGAAATGATAGAATATATAGTAAATTTAACAGAGAAGTATCCTATTATATCTGTAGAAGATGGTTTGGCAGAAGAAGATTGGGAGTCATGGAAAGAGTTGACACAAAAATTAGGAAATAAAATTCAATTAGTTGGAGATGACCTATTTGTAACGAATATAAAAAGATTACAAAGAGGAATTAAAGAAAATGTAGCTAATGCAATTTTGATAAAGCCAAATCAAATAGGAACTTTAACAGAAACATTAGACACAATACAAGAGGCAAAGGAAAAAGGATATAAAACTGTAATATCTCATAGGTCAGGAGAAACAGAAGATACAACAATTGCAGATTTAGCAGTAGCTATAAATGCTGGACAAATAAAAACAGGTGCACCTTGCAGAACAGATAGAGTTGCAAAATATAATAGATTGCTTAATATTGAAAATCAATTAAATAATGAATAAAAAATTTTCCTCTTATTAGTTGCAATAAGAGGATTTTTAGTATATTATGTTTAAATGAAGGAGGAATACATGAAAAATTATATAGTTGAATTAAGAAATAATAAAATTTTATACTTAGTAAAAAGATATAGTGGAGAATTAAAATATGACATTGAAAGTAAAGATATGAAATTTTTTTCTATTGAAAATTTACCTGAAAATTTGATGGATAAAGATTTAATATCTAAATATATTGAAATATTAAAATAAAGGAGAAAATTATGTATTATACATATATTTTAAGATGCAAAGATAATACTTTATATACTGGAATAACAACTGATTTATTCAGGCGTTTTAAAGAACATAAAGAAAAAGGAGAAAAAACGGCGAAATATACATTAACACATACTGTAGAAAGGATAGAAATTACGTGGAAATCAGAAAATAGAAAATTAGCTTCTAAGTTAGAATATAATTTAAAGAAATTAACAAAGAAGCAAAAAGAAGAATTAATAAAAAATCCAAATTTATTAAATAATTTTTTGGGAGAAAAAATAGATACTGAATTATACGAGGAAGAAAAACAAGAGTAGGTTATTCTACTCTTCTTTGTGTTCTTGTATCATTATTATTTGAACTATTACACATTTTTTCATATTCCTTACATTTGATTTTATAATCCATTTGCATACACAAATACCTATAATATAAATAAGCTTGTTCATATTGAGCCATAGGATTAAACATTGGATCACGGTATAAATCATTCATATCAGGAGAAGGCCCTCCCATTTGTTGAAAACTAGAAAAATCCATAAATGGTGGAATATTATTAAAATCTTTATCCATAAAAAACGTCATCTCCAATCATTATAATTATATTTAATAAATATATAAATATAACTTTATTTTAAGTTTAAGTCTTTTAAAAACAAACAATAATATATTAAGTTTTATAAATCAAAATTAAAAAAAGGAAAAACATTAATAGCAACAAAAGTATAAAAAGCAGCTAAAAATCCTTGCAATAATTTACCATAAATATAAGGTTTTATAGATAAATCTGTCTTTGAAGTAATACTAAGTACTTGAAGTAAAATAGATAATCCACCAAAACCAAGTAAAAAAGCTGTTAAAATTATATTTATAGAAATATGTTTAACATTAATATTTGAAATGGAATTAATACCATTAGTTATTTCAAGTAAACCAGTTAAAATACCATAAATAAATGAAGTATCAATATGTAAAAAATTAAAAATAGGAGTAAGCATTAAAGCCAAAGCCTGAAGAATACCACTAGCTTTTAAAATTGATATTATACTAGAAAAAATCACAACAAATCCACCTATCATTAAAATGGTAGAAATACTATTAGTTATGCTTTTTCCTAAAACTTCTCCTAGATTAGAAAAAGTAACATTTTCATATTTTTTATAATTAGAATTTTGAGATTTTATATAATTAGAAGATGGATTATTATATTTCCAAAATCTAAAGATAAATCCTACTGATATACAGGCTAAAATATGAGTAATTAATAATAATAATCCAATTGTTGAATTACCAAACATACTAATACCAACAGTTCCAACTATAAATAATGGACCTGAATTATTAGTGAAACTTAATAATCTTTCACATTCTTCTTTAGTACAAATATTATTATTTCTAAAATCAGATGCAATTTTTGCTCCTACTGGATAGCCACTAATAATTCCCATTATAAAGGCAAAAGAACCTTCTCCACGTATATTAAAAATTGGTTTCATAATTTTATTTAAAGATTTACCCAATATATTAACAAAATTAGTATTCATTAATAGTTCAGTTGCTACAAAAAATGGAAAAAGTGATGGAATAACAGAAGTTGCCCATAAAGATAAGCCTTTTTTTATAGCTGGTAAATTACTTGTTGAGAAAAGTAGTAGGCTTATCCCAAAACATAAAAATATTAAAGCTAAAATATTTCTTTTAATTTTTACAATATAAAAATGACATTTAGAAAACATAGTATCACCTAAATCAAAAAATATTATATAATATAATATACTCAACAAATAAATTAATATGATAAAAATAATTTAGGGGGGAATATGAAAAATAAAATTATTAAAATTATTTTTTGTTTTTTTATATTTGTAGTTGCTTTTATTAATTACATATATGCATTAACGCCAATAAGTGAATTAAGATATCAGGGAATTGATGTAAGTGATTGGCAAGGTTACATAGATTATAGTCAAGTAAGAAATTCAGGAATTGAAATAGTATATATAAAATCAAGTCAGGGAAATAATATAAAAGATCCATATTTTGAAATAAATTATGAAAATGCAAAAGCAAACAATTTAAAAATTGGATTTTATCATTTTTTAACAGCGACAACAACTCAAGAAGCAGAAGAACAAGCTGTATTTTTTGCATCTGTAATTTCAGGAAAACAGCCTGACTGTAAATTAGCGCTAGACTATGAACAGTTTGAAGGAGCCACTAAAGAACAAATTAATCAAATAGCATTAGCATTTATACAAAAGGTAAAAGAATTAACAAAAAAACAAGTTGTTATTTATAGTGATTTATTTAATAGCGAAAGTACATTTAGTGGTGAACTTGCAAGTCAAAGTGAATTATGGATTGCATATTATAATGATTATAGACAATTAGAAAACACTAATTCTAGTTGGCAAACGTTTATAGGACAGCAGTATACAGATATGGGAACAGTACCAGGAATAAGAGTAAATGTAGATAGGGACTTATTTACAGAAGAAATTTTTTTAGATGATATTTCAGAAATAGAAGAACCAGAGAATGCAGTTAATAATTTTAATACTCAAACAATAGATTATACAGTACAAAGAGGAGATACATTAAACGAAATTGCAACAAGATTTGGAACAACAGTACAAGAAATAGCTCAAATAAATGGAATACAAAATGTAAATTTAATATTTCCAGGAGAAGTACTAAGAATAGTAACAAATTCAAACATACAAGGAAGTGAATCAAACTCAACAAATAAAACATATTACACAATAAAACAAGGAGACACCCTATCAGAAATAGCAATATGGTATAGAGTACCAATTCAAAAAATAATAGAATGGAATAACATACAAAATCCAAACTTAATATTTCCAGGACAAAGACTAATATTATTTGGAAATTACAAAAATACAGATACAAGTACAAATAACAATATCTTTTATACAGTACAAAAAGGAGATACCTTATTTGGAATAGCAAGAAGATACAAAATATGCGTAAAGAAACTAGCAAGAATAAACGGAATAATAAACCCAAACTTAATATATCCAGGACAAATACTAAAAATTAACTAAAAAATGTATAAAAATTAAAAAAAAGCACATGCTTAAGATAGCCGTTTGAACGAAGTGAATTACGGATATCTTATGCAAAATTTATGAAATAAATTTTGTAAACAACAGAAAAGCCGTTTGAACAAAGTGAATTACGGAAGAAAAGTCGTTTGAACGAAGTGAAAATAAAGAAAGGTATGTGTTTTTATGAACAATAAAGATTTAGGAAAAAATATAAGAGAAAATTCAGAAGAAAAAGGAGAAGACGCAACAAAATACGGAGAATTCATATCATCATATTTTGCTTGGGTACCATTATCAGAGCAAAAAGAAAAAGTAGAAAAATTAGAAAATATAACGAAAAAAGATAAAAAATAAAGATAAATAGAGAAAAAATAAAATTTTTAAAGTTAAAAAGAATAAAAAGGTCAGAAAAGGTCAAAAAAAGATATTGATTTATTTTCATAAAAGAATATAATATATATTGTAAGTCAAAGAAAGTCAAAGACAGTTTTAAAATATAATAAGTGTTAAATTGTTTTTAGAAAGGAGCTGATAGAATGAGAATATCTGATGTAATAGAAGATTTTATAAAAGATTTATTTGAAGAAGATGACTTTATAGAAATTCAAAGAAATGAATTAGCTCAACATTTTAATTGTGTACCATCACAAATAAATTATGTAATATCAACAAGATTTAAACCTTCGCAAGGATATTATGTAGAAAGCAAAAGAGGTGGTGGAGGCAATATCAAAATTAAAAAAATAAGCAATACAAAAGCAGATTATATAATGCATATAATAAATAATATAGACAAAACTATAACAATGAATGATATTGATGTATTATTAAGTGATTTTTTGACATACAACATAATAACACAGCAAGAAGCTAAACTTTTAAAAGTTGCAACAAGCGATAATGTTCTTAAGCTAGATAAAAATATTAAAGATGAAGTTAGAGCAAGAATTTTTAAAAATATGTTATTAAATATTGAGTAATTTTCAATAAAAAAATTATAAGGAGTGATTAATATGTTATGTGATAATTGTGGAAAAAGAGAAGCAAATGTTAGATATTCAGAAAATATTAATGGAGTAAAAAAGGAATTACATTTATGTGAAGAATGTAGCCAAAAATTAGGAATAACAGATAGAATGGATTTTAGAATGCCATCATTAGATTTTTCAAACTTTTTTGGAAGTTTTTTAGAAGATTTCAGTACACCAGAGTTTATGCCATTATTAAATGAAGTAAAACAAATTAAATGTGATAGTTGTAATTCAACATTTGACGATATTATAAATACTGGTAGATACGGATGTGCAAACTGCTATGATGTTTTTGAAGATAGAATGGATCCAATTTTAAAGAAATTACAAGGTGCAAATAGACATACTGGAAGATTGGGAAAAATTTCAGATAATAAGCTAAAATATGAAGAAAGCAAAGAAAATAAAAAACAAGAAAAGCATGAAAATAAATTAGAAGAATTACAAGCAAAGTTAAAACAAGCTATTAAAGAAGAAAGATATGAAGATGCTGCTAAAATTAGAGATGAAATAAATAAGTTAAAATAAAAAAAGCCCCCGTGGAGGCAGGCTTTAGGTTTCTAATCTACATCTGGCTAGTTGACGATACGATCTAAATATAATAGAAAATCATCAATATTGCCCTCGAGATACTTACAAATGTAATATAAGCATTTATAAGATTCAGTTTCAGAGAGAGCAATATTAGCTGGAAGATCGGTTTTATAGTATAATGAAACCAAAAGCTTACAAGCATCTGTACCGATAATTTCCACAAGGACATAAGCTGTTGCCCAAAGACTTTGATTAACATTGTCTTGATTAACATCGTCTTCTTCAATGCTTGCAAGAAATGCATTACAAACTTTGTAAACAAAATCGGAAACAGAAATAGTAATAGTAGTATCTTTCATAAAGCCACCTCCATAGGGCCTGCACATAAGTGGGCTAAGACTATAAACTAGTCTAACAATAAAGTTTCATAAAATAATTATATTATATTTAACATAAAATGTCAATTAAGAAAGGAAAATAGATATGAATTGGTATTTACAAAGTGGAAAAGAATCAGATGTAGTAATAAGCACAAGAATAAGATTTGCAAGAAATCTACAAGGATTCAAATTTAATTTAAAAACAAAAACAGATATAGACAAATTAAAAAACAAGATTAAAGAAAATGTATTTTCAATAGGATATGGCTTAAAATATTTTGAGTTAAAAGATATGGACGATATAACAAAAATGAGTTTAGTAGAAAAAAATATAATAAGTCCAGAATATGTTTTAAATAAAAGTGATACAGGAGCAATATTAATAAATGATGAAGAAAATATCTGTATAATGATAAATGATGAGGACCATTTAAAAATTCAAGTATTCAGTTCAGGATTTGAGTTAGAAAGTACATTAAATTACGCAATAGAATTAGACCAAAAAATCGAAGAAATTTTAGGATATAGTACAAATAAAAAATATGGATATTTAACAAGTATGCCAACTAATTGTGGTACAGGTTTAAAAGCTTCTGTAATGGTACACTTACCAGCATTAGAGAAAACTAGAAATATAGATAAAGTCTTTTATACAATAAATAATTTTGGCGTAAATATATTAGGACAATATGGACAAGATAATGAAAATACTCAAAATATATACCAAATTTCAAATAAAAGAACTTTAGGAGTAACAGAACAAGAAATTATTGAAAATATAAAAGTTGTAACAAATAAACTAATTGAACAAGAAAGAAAAGCAAGAAAATTTTTAGCAAAAGATACTATCGACTTAGAAGACACTATTTATAGAAGTTATGGACTATTAAATAATTGTAGGAAAATTTCATTAGATGAAGCAGAAAAATTAATTTCAAATGTAAAAATGGGAACTGATTTAGGAATTTTAAAAGAATTAAATGATAGCAAAATTCAAAAGCTTAGTTTATATACAAAACCTGCAAGTATGCAAAAATTTTTAGGAGAACAATATGAGCCTTTAGAAAGGGATATTAAAAGAGCTGAAATTATTAAACAAATAATAAATGAAAAATAAAAAGCCCCTATGCAAGGGGCAGGAGATAAATGTTAGTCAGATTCAGATATAAATAAAAAGCCTATTATTGCTAAAGTTATAGTACTGTTTACTGAATGGGTAAAATACAGTATAGCAATACAAATTACAGCAAGTGATAGATATCCGACAATCTTACTAATGTTTTTCATAGATGTTCCCTCCTAGAAGATAAGATATAACATTGTTATATCCGGTTAATAAAGTTACTATATGTATTATAATGATATTAATATAATTTGTCAATATAAATGAAAGGAAGTGTATAGTATGACATATAAATTTACAAACAGAGCAAATAAAGCAATAGAAATTGCAAATGACATAGCCTTAGAGTTAGGACATAACTATATAGGAACAGAACATATATTATATGGACTAGCCAAAGAAGGCGCAGGAATTGCATCAAAAGTACTTGAAAATCAACAAGTAACATCAGAAGATATTTTAAATAAAATAGAAGAATTAATAGGAAGTGATGAGCCTATTGAAAATGTTATTGATTTTACACCAAGAACAAAAAGAGTAGTAGAATCTGCTTTTATTGAAGCTAGAAAATTAGGCTACAATTATATAGGAACAGAACACATTTTAATAGGAATTTTAAGAGAAGGAGATTGTATAGCGGCAAAAATTTTATTAGATTTAAATGTAAATATTCCTAAATTGTATAATGAAATAGTAAAAGTTATAAATGAAGGAGAAAGTTATAATTCAGACGATGAAGAAACAAGTAATGCAAATTCAAGACAAAGAAGTAGAGGAAAAGGAAGTTATAATCAAACACCAACATTAAACCAATTTGGAGAAGATTTAACTAAAAAAGCAGAAGAAGGAAAACTTGACCCAATAATAGGAAGAAAAGAAGAAATCGAAAGAGTTATACAAATTTTATCAAGAAGAACAAAAAATAATCCATGTTTAATAGGAGAACCTGGAGTAGGAAAAACTGCTGCCGTTGAAGGACTAGCACAAAAGATTATATCAGGAGATGTACCAGAAATTTTAAAAGATAAAAGAGTCGTAACATTAGATATCTCAGGAATGGTAGCAGGAGCAAAATATAGAGGTGATTTTGAAGAAAGAATAAAAAAAGCTTTAAATGAAGTTAAAAAAGTAGGAGATATAATTCTTTTCATAGATGAGATTCACACAATAGTAGGTGCAGGAGCAGCGGAAGGTGCAATTGACGCAGCAAATATTTTAAAACCATTACTTGCAAGAGGAGAAATTCAATTAGTAGGTGCAACAACTTTAAATGAATATAGAAAATTCATTGAAAAAGATGCAGCTTTAGAAAGAAGGTTTAGTCCAGTTACAGTTAATGAACCATCAGAAAAAGATACGGTTTTGATTTTAAAAGGAATAAGAGATAAATATGAAGCACACCATAATGTCAAAATCACAGATGAAGCAATAGAGGCAGCAGTTGGATTATCTGTAAGATATGTAAATGATAGATTTTTGCCAGATAAAGCAATTGATTTAATAGATGAGGCAGCATCTCGTGCAAGATTAAGAACTTTTACAGAACCTGATAATTTAAAAAAATTACAGGAAAATATAGAGAAAATTAAAAATGAAAAAGAAGAGGCTATTATTAATCAAAAGTTTGAAAAAGCAGCAGAATTAAGGGATAAAGAAAAAGAATTAAAAGAAAAATTTGAAAAAGAACAAAGTAAATGGAAAAATAAAAATACTAAATCAATTGTAAATATTACAGAAGAAAATATTGCAGAAGTTATAGCAAACTGGACAGGAATACCTGCTAAAAAAATAACTGAAGATGAAAATGAAAAATTAAAAAACTTAGAAAAAGAATTGCATAAAAGAGTAATAGGACAAAATGAAGCTGTAGAAGCGGTATCTAAAGCAATAAGGAGAGGAAGAGTGGGATTAAAAGATCCTAAAAGACCAATAGGTTCATTTCTATTCTTAGGTCCAACAGGTGTTGGAAAGACAGAACTTTCAAAAGCATTAGCAGAAGTATTATTTGGCGATGAAAATGCAATGGTAAGAATTGATATGTCAGAATTTATGGAGCCACATTCAGTATCAAAATTAATAGGTTCTCCTCCAGGATATGTAGGTTTTGATGAAGGTGGGCAGTTAACTGAAAAAATAAGAAGAAAACCATATTCAGTAATATTATTTGATGAAATTGAAAAAGCACACCCAGATGTAATGAATATGTTGTTACAAATTCTTGAAGACGGAAGGTTAACAGATAGTCAAGGAAGAACAGTAAACTTTAAAAATACAGTAATAATTATGACATCAAATTTAGGAGCTAGAGTAATTACAGATAAAAAGTTTTTAGGATTTACAAATAATACATCAATTGATAAAAATGAAAATGAACAAAAAGAATATGAAAATACTAAAAAAGAAGTTATGGATATATTAAAAAAAGAATTAAGACCAGAATTTATAAATCGTATAGATGAAATTATAGTATTCCATAAATTAAATGATGATGAAATAAATCAAATTATTGATATTATGCTTAAAGAAGTTATAAATAGATTAAAAGAACAAAAATATGATATTGAGTTAGAGCCACAAGTTAAAGAATTAATCGCTAAGGAAGGTATTGATAAAAATTTTGGTGCTAGACCTTTAAGAAGAACTATTCAAAATTTAGTTGAAGATAAATTAGCAGAGGCTATTTTAGATGGAAAATTAAATAAAGGAAAGACTGCGAAATTTACGGTAAAAGATGGACAAATAACACAAATGTAAAATTGTAAATAACATATAATTATCTAAAGTTTAGGATAATTATATGTTGTTTTTGTTACAACTCACATTAAAAAAAGTTTTATTAAAAAGGTTAAATATAAGATATTTGAAATTTTTGTTCTTCAAGGTCTTTAGACATTCAAATAAATTTTTTGAATGAAACTCTAGACAAATTAATAAAATAAATATAGAATAATAATGTAAAGGAGTGATAGTTTAAAAGAAAAAAATCTTTAATATCTATATGTAAAATCAGAAAGGAAGAATTTAAAATGAAAAAATATGATGTAATAGTAGTAGGAATGGGCCCAAGCTCTATATTTTTTGCTTATGAAATGACAAAATTAAATAAAAATAAAAAAATATTATTAATAGAACAAGGCAAAAGAGTTGAAGATAGAAATTGTCCAATTGAAAAAGTAGGTAAATGTGTGAAATGTAAACCATATTGTAGTATAACTAGTGGATTTTCAGGAGCAGGAGCATTTTCAGATGGAAAATTATCATTATACAACAAAGATGATGAAGACTTTTATGTAGGAGGTAACTTACATAAATACGTTGGAGTTGAAGAAACAAAAAAACTAATAGATTATACAGATAAAATTTATTTAAAGTTTGGTGCAGACTCCAAATTAGAAGGAACTGAATTTGCTGACGAAGTTAAAAAGTTGAAAGATAAAGCAAGTAAAGAAGGCTTAACTTTAATAGATATACCAATTAGACATTTAGGAACAGAAAAAGCACACGAGTTATATAAAAAATTAGAAATATATCTAGAAGAAAATAATATAGATATGATGTTTGAAACAAAAGTTGAAGATTTAATAATTGAAGATAATAAAATAAAAGGTGTAAAAATACAAAAGGTAAATAATAAGACATCAGAAGAATTAGAAGAAACAGACGAAGTTTATGCTGATAAAGTTGTTATTGCAATAGGAAGAAAAGGTGCTAACTGGTTAGTTGATATGTGTGGAAAGCATCAAATAGAAACAAAAGCAGGAGCAGTTGATATAGGAATAAGATATGAATTACCAGATTCAGTAATGGAAAAAGTAAATAAATATATGTATGAAGGTAAATTTATAGGAAAACCAGGGCCATTTAAAGATAAAGTAAGAACATTTTGTCAAAATCCAAGTGGATTTGTATCAGCTGAAGTATATGATAATAACTTATCATTAGTAAATGGACATTCATATAAAGAAAGAAAAAGTAAAAATACTAATTTAGCAATTCTTGTATCTCATAATTTTACATATCCATTTAATAAACCAATAGAATATGGGAGAAACGTTGCAAAGAACTTAAATGAATTAGGAAATGGAAATATAGTTGTTCAAAGATTAGGAGATATATATAGAGGTAAACGTACATGGAATGAAGAATTACAAAATAATTCTGTTGTACCAACCTTAAAATCAGCAGTTCCAGGAGATATAACTTTCGCTATAGGATATAGAACAATGACAGATATACTACAATTTATTAGAACATTAGATAAAGTTGTAGAAGGTTTTGCAAATCCAGATAATTTATTATATGGTCCAGAAATAAAATTTTATAGTAACCAATTAGTAATAGATAAAAATTTTGAAACTAATATAAAAGGATTATATTCAATTGGAGATGGTGGAGGAATGACAAGAGGCTTGATGATGGCATCAGCATCAGGTGTTCAAATGGCAAGAATAATAGAAAGAACGTAGGAATAAAAATAAAAAATATAAATATAAATTAAATATGTATCATATTTTTAGTACTAAATGAATATAAATATATAATGAAACTGGGACAAGGGAGAAAATTATATGTTTAA
>CANQTJ010000033.1 GCA_947626705.1 uncultured Clostridia bacterium
TTTTCTTGCTGTAAATAGATATTAAATATCTATTTCTATTATATTCATTATAACCTGTTTTTATGCTAATTGTCAACATTTTTTTAATTTTTATTAAAAAAATAGCTTATGCTTTTTGCACAGCTATTTTTCAATATTAATGTAAATTGCAATTTATCTCTAACTAAAAAAACTAATCTGACTATTTATATTCAACCAACTTTTTTGATTAGCATCTGTTATTTTATCTTCTGATTCTAATTCTCCAATTAAAAATGGGGAATTAGCATTATGTTTTTTTATATTATCTTTTACCAGTCCTGAATTTGCATTTGCATAACAATATTTGCATAAATGTCCACAAGTATTATATGCACCTATATCATTTCCTAATAAACAAGTACAACCATTCCTTTTACTATTATTTTTGGGAGCATTTAATTTATTTTCTACTGCTTTTTCAATTATTTCTTTACTCATACAACCAGTTATATCTAAACCATAATCTTTTAAGAAACTTTTTTCACAGCAAGAATGTATTGTAATGTTATTTTGTTTTCCTATTTTTGAAAATGCTTTTGCAATTTGTTTTTGTTCTTCTTCTGTTGGTGGTCTTAAGCCAGGTGTTTTTTGTCTGGCACATTTGGCTCTATATCTTTTCCATAAGGTGTAATCGTTACAAACCAAAATTGCTTGTATTTGTCTAATTCTGATAAATGAGAAATTAATGGATGTGGATTTTTGGTACAAAATGCTAAACAATCAACTACATTTGGATTTAAACTATATTTAGTTACTTGATGTTTATAATATGGATTTCTAACATATACAAAACCTTCTTTTATTCTATTTAATAACCAATTAGAATAAAAAGCTGGTATATCAGTTCTCATTCCTGTATTTATTATCATTTTTTATTTTCCTTTTTTTTTAATATTCATTTTTCCTATTATCTCCATGGATAGTCTATAAAAAGCTATTTCTTTACTATTGCATTAAAATACATAAACATAAATGTAGTTATAGTTATATATAACTGTAAGAGAACAGAAAGCTCATTTGCTCCCTGTTCTCTTACGCAGAATATCTCCAAAGTATCAGCTTTCCTTACGGCTTTCCTTAATCAAAAACCTCCACTCAGTATTATTAATACCAAGGAATGCAATGTTAATCTTTGCAAAAATCCTTTCAACTTCTTCTTTAAACTCTCTGCTGTCGCTATTCTCGGACCAGCTCATCTTCACGGTAATTTCGTAATTGACTCCCCACTGATTACTTAATACGAAATCTCCGCTTTTTATTTTTTCCATTGCCTCCTTACTCATTTTTTTGGCCGACTCTTTTCGAGATTTAATTGTTCTCTTAATCTCTATATCGGACCAATAGAGCATCAGCTGAGCCTGAGTCCGCTTCTTCCCTTTGACCCATTCAGGAATTCCAATACCAATTTTTCCACATCCATATTTTACTTTAAATCCTACCTCTTTACATACTCTCTCGAGGTCATCCAAAGAAAACTCATTGAATTGTGTTTTTTCGTAAATATAATAACCTCCGGCGGTCCAAGGGTTACAAGTAGCTACTCTTTTTTCAAATTCTTTCCGCATTATAGCGAGAAATCTTTCTTTAACATTTTGAAGACGTTCTGCTTCTTGTTTTTTGGCAATTGCCAATGTTTTGTTTGCGATACTTTTACTCATAGTTATTTCCTCCTTGTTATTATAATCGCATATACTTGTTTTGATAGGCTCTTGACCTTGAAACTATATTAATTATATCATAATTATGTAAAATTGTCAAATTAATGGACTTATTAATAGTGTAAAATGGTTATATTATATCGCAAAATTTCAAAAATGTCTTGAAAAATAAAAATTTTAATTACTCCAATTTTATAAAATAGTATTGACTTTATTGTTGATAATTTATTTGTTAAATATGCTCAATAATAATTTAATCTCCTAACTCAATTTTATTTTTCTATTTAAGTTTACCTATTAATTCATTATATTGATCTACTAAATTTTGACTATTAAACAATACAGTATTATTACTAATGCTCCATTCTCTTTTATGTTCATTTAAAAAGTTTATAGTATCATTTGCAACTTGTAAATTTCCTTCTATTTTAGTTATTGACTCTTGTAAATCTTCTTTTATTTGTTTCAATTCTTTTTCTGTATCTTCATCTAACATTAAAGTTTCAAACAATTTATTATACTTTTCACTCAAATTATAATTTTCTATATATTTAAACATTTTATCTTTTTCCATTAATGCAATCGTTTTTTCAGAACATTCTTCTAATTGTTTTTTTGTTTCGTCTATAAAAGATAATGTTTTTGTAAACTCTGGTCCATCTTCTTCATAATTATTTATTGATAATAAGCTAGAAACTTTTTCATCTTGTGCAATAGAAATTATTTTTTGAATTTCTATTGCATAATCATTTAAATATGTTTTTATGGCTTTTTCTACTTTTGCATATTCTCCTGAAGTTTTTATATCATCTGTATTTACTGTGTCCACTGATAAATCTTTATTTTCTACAATATTATTAACTTCTTTAATAAGAGTCCTTTTTTGTATAAAATCTCGTCCAAATATTCCTGCTATTGCAAGAATTATAACTAAAATTAATATTATAATTATTATTATATGAGTTTTTTTATTATTTTTTTTATATCCTCTTTTCATTTTTTTATTTATCCCTTTCTTTTTTTATCGAATAATATTATTCTCTCCCATCTACATAATCATTTGGAATATCAAAGTAAGTATCATTTACATTATAAGAAATATCAATTTTCATAATTTCTTCTTTATCATTTATTATAGTTTTTATATATTTTAATTCATCTCCACTATAATATAATCTTGTAGTAGCATTTTCTAAATTATCTACTGCCAAATCTTGATTAAATAAAAAACTTTGGCATTTAGTTGCTTCTTCATAATTGTATGTTTTTCCTTCTATCTTATCCTTACCTTTTGAAATTTGTTTACTATAGAAGTCTTCAAATTGTTCCTTAATTTCTGTAAGAATTGTCGTGTTACTTTGATACTTATAATACATTTTATTTTCGTCATCTAAATAATAAGTATCTCCATTTTTAACTATTTCTTTATATCCATAATTATCTTTTATTGCAATAAATATCTTATTATTTTCATCTATTGTTTTAGTAAAACTTATTTGTTTACTTTCTGATATATTTTTGTATGTTTCTGATATATTTTCATTGTTGTTTTGTCCATTATATAAATTTTTATTTTTATTATTTTTATTTATAAAAATTACACTTCCGATAATAATAAATATTATTATTATAGCTACAAATAATATTATTGATATTTTTTTATTTTTATTCATAATTTACTACTATTCCTTTCTTAGAACAAATCGAACACTAAAAAATATATAATTTATTTTTATCCAATTTATTTAAATTATTAAAGCGCTGAAATTAACTGTTTTAAATTTTTTTATTAATCTCCTAAATTAATTCCTACACTTCTTGCAGTTTTTACTAAATCATCGTCCATTGTAACTTTTCTTTGATTACTTACTGCTGTATTTCCAGAAACCGCTCCAATTTCTTTATTTTCTCCTACAACATCTTCTAATGATGCATAATCTACTTTTCCATTTTTTATAACTACTAAATTTCCAAATTTTCCTTCGATAGCTAATCTCATTGCTGCTGTTCCATATTTGGTTGATAAAACTCTGTCAAATGCTGTTGGAGTTCCTCCTCTTTGCATATATCCTAAAGTTGTATTTCTTGCTTCTAGTCCAGTTAGTTGTTCTAATTGCTTAGCAATTACTGGTCCAATGCCACCAAGTTTTGTATTATCTACACCTTTACCATTATCTCTCATACCTTGTATTACTAAATCTCCATCTTTTGCTTTTGCACCTTCTGCAACAACTACAATACTAAAATTCTTTCCTCTTTTTTGTCTATTTTTTATTTTTTCTGCAACTCTATTTATATCATACGGAATTTCTGGTATTAATGCAACATCTGCTCCTCCAGCAATTGATGCTTCTAATGCTATCCATCCTGCATATCTTCCCATAACTTCTAATACCATTATTCTATGATGTGTTTCTCCAGTAGTATGAAGTCTATCTATTGCTTCCATTGCTACAGATACAGCTGTGTTATATCCAAATGTTATTTCTGTACACGCAACATCATTATCTATAGTTTTTGGTACACCTATTACATTTACTCCTTTTGTTGCAAAATCTCTTGCTGATTTCTGAGTTCCATCTCCTCCTAATGTAAAAATACAATCAAATCCATCATCTTTTATATTTTGAACACAAACATCTGATAAATCTTTGTATTCTACATTTCCATCTTTATCAACAACTTTATAATTAAAAACATTTGCATTTGTTGATGAGCCTATTATTGAACCTCCTTTTGGTAATATTCCTTCTGCATTTCCATCTTCTGCTGTACTTAATTTTACATATTCATTTTTTAATAGACCATTATATCCATCTATAAAGCCATAACATTCTATTTGATGGTTTTCTGCTGTTTTTACAATTCCTCTTATTACTGCATTAAAACCTGCTACATCTCCTCCATTTGCTAATATTGCTACTTTTTTAATCATTTTTTATTCCTCCTTATTTATTTTTTTATTTTATATAATAAAAATACTTTTATTAAAGTTTTCCCTTTATTTTTATAGCTATTCTATTATAAATCATTGTTACTATAAATTAATTATTCTAGCATTTTCTTTATATCCTCATCTTCTTTTAATTCTTTACTCAAAAACATGTATGCTCTTTTATCTTGTTTAATTGCTATTTCTGCTAACTCTTTATCACTTCTTAAATTTAGACTTGCATATTTTATTATTATTCCTTTATTTTGTATTGCTGTTTTTACTACTTCTTTATCATCTCTTAATCGTTCACTTGCATAATATAGAGTTTGTCCATATGTTTTTACACTTTCCATTATAACATCTTTGTCTGCTTTTAATCTTTCTGAAACATAACAAGCTGTCCACGGTGCATTTTTTATTGCTAATAAAGCTATTTCTTTATTATCTTTTAGTTTGTTTGATACAAATTCCATTGATTCTCCATCTTGTTCTAAAGCTGTCTTTACTACATCTAAATCATTTTGTAATTCTTCTGAAGCAAATTCTAATAGTTTCCCTCTTTTTTTTACTGCTTGTAATACATAATCTTTATTATTTTTGTTAGCTTTCATTTCAGTAACTTCTGCGTCTTCCATTACTTTTTCCTACTTTCTCTATTTATATTTTTTCGTTTTAAGAATATTTATATTGTGCAATTAAAGCTTTTATATTTATGCCTTGATCTGAAAACATTTTTTCATGTTCAGTTTCTATATTATTTTCAAATATTGGCTCATTGTGTAAATCGAAAGTCTTTGATAATATTTTAAATCCACTTTCTTCAAAATAATTCAAGCTTGAAGTAAATAAATCATCATCATCTGTTTTAAAATAAATTTCTCCTTTATTATATAGAAATTGTTTATATTTTTCAAGCTGTTTTGTATGAGTTAATCTTTTTTTTCTGTGTTTTCCCTTTGGCCATGGATTGCAAAAATTTATATATATTCTTCTAATTTCGTCTTTTTTATCTAAAATCATTAATATCCTTTCTATATCGAATCTTGTTAATATTATATTTTCTGGTTCTATATTTTTTTCTTTATATACTTGCTCAACGTTTCTTTTTGCTAGTCCTAACATTGCATCAACTAAATCTATAGCTATATAGTTTATATTTAGGTTATTTGATGCTAGATTAGATATAAATTGACCTTTTCCACATCCTAATTCTAGATGTATTGGGTTTTCCTTATTTTTAAAGGTTTCTTTCCATTTTCCTTTATATTCTTCTGGGTTATCTATATAAAATTTGCTTGTTTCTAGTTCTGGTCTAGCCCATTTTTTGTATCTTATTCTCATTACTATTTTTTCCTTTCTTTTGGCATAAATTTTGTTGAGAAAGAAGTTAGATTTTGCTATATGATTATTTTATTTATAATTTTTTATTATTATATACATATTTTTTTTAATTGTAAAGAAGATTTTTTTACTGTAGAATATTGATTGTTACTAGATAATGTTTTTCTAATAATATTAATTAAAATGCTGAAATATAATATTTTAATGAAATGACGAATGTGTGTTGATAAATTTTTAGAAATTTTTTGATATTTTATGGAAATTGACATCTATATAAATATATGTTATTTATAAATGAAAAGGAAATATATTATTATGAAACTAAAATATACTGTAAAAAATAATGAATTAAATATAAATCAAATATTACAAAATGAACTTAAAATTTCATCTAGATTATTATATAAATTAATTAAAAATAATCTAATTTTTTTGAATGGAAAAAATTGTGATACTAGAAACTTTGCAAATTTAGAAGACATTATAACAATAGATTTTGATTATGAAGAAGATAATTCTAATATAGTTCCAAATAATATGAATTTAGATATTATATTTGAAGATGAATGGTTATTAATTGTTAATAAACCTGCTAATCTTGCTATTCATCCTTCTATTTTGCATTATTCTGATTCTTTATGTAATGGTATTAGATTTTATTTTGATTCTATTGGTTTAAAGAAAAAAATTAGACCTGTTAATAGGCTTGATTTAAATACTTCTGGTTTAGTTATTTTTGCTAAATGTGAGTATATTCAAGAATGTTTAATTTCTCAAATGAAAGAAAATAAATTTAAAAAAGAATATTTGTGTTTTTGTGAAGGAATTTTTGATAATAAATCTGGTACTATTAATTTACCAATTGCTAGGAAAGAAAATAGTATTATTGAAAGATGTATTTCTGACAAAGGTCAAAAATCTATAACTCATTATGAAGTTTTACAAGAGTTTGATAATTATAGTTTAGTTAAATGTATTTTAGAAACTCGGTAGAACTCATCAAATTAGAGTTCATTTGTCTGCTATTGGTCATTCATTACTTGGAGATTCTTTATATGGTTCTAGTTCTAAACTAATTAATAGACAAGCTTTGCATTGCTATAAGTTGCAATTCATTCATCCTATTACTAAAACAGAAGTTAAGTTTACAGCTGATTTGCCTAAAGACTTTCTTTTTCTGTCAAAAATTATATAAATTTTAAAAGAGTAAATCTGTAAGCCGGGTTCTGTCTTTTAAAATAGTCATTTATCTAGGATATATATCACTATATACCTCAAGCCACGCAAATTAAGAAGGCGTCGAGCAGACTTAATCTTCTTTTTGAGGTGTTGCTCCAGATGGGGTTTACACTGTCCTTCTATGTCACCATAGAAGCGGTGAGCTCTTACCTCGCCTTTTCACCCTTACCTATTTTTAAAGTTTAAAGATAGGCGGTTATTTTCTGTTGCACTTTCCTTAGGGTTTCCCCCACTAGACGTTATCTAGCATCATTGCTCTATGGAGCCCGGACTTTCCTCTCGTAATTCCTTTCGGAATTTACCAGCGACTATTCAATTTACTCTGTTTTTTATTATATCATAGATTTTGTATTTCTTCTACTAAATTTTTGTATTTTATTAAAAAAACTTGCTTATCTTTTAGGGCAACTGCATTTTGTAATTCATTTATCATTACATAAGTTTTGTTTATATTATATTGATTTCCTTCTTCTTGATTATTAATATCTGTAACAAGTTTTGTAAAATCTTGAATTGCATTATTTACATTTGCTGTAATATTATCCCATTCTTCTTTATCTAAAACACTATATGCTTTAAATATATTGTTCTTTGTTTTTATTATTATCGCATCTTTTTCTTTTTCTGAACAACTTTCTATAAATTTAGGTAAATAATCATAAAGCTTTGACAATTCCGCTAAAGTTTCATCTTTATTTTCATCTTTTACTGCTTTTGTCAAATTATCATATTCTTTATTAAAATTAATAATATCTTCTTGATTTATTTTAGTTTGGTATAAATCAAGAGTTGTTGGATAAAGTGATGTATATATTTTTTCTACTTGATTTTTTATTTGTTTCCAATCAATTTCTGTATTTTGAGTTAATATTCCTGTTTCTTCTAGTTTATACTGCTTATTGTTCTCAGAATCTTGTGATGATGAATTTTCGGAGCTATTTGATTTATCTTCACTTCCCTCTGATTTTGCAGACATTGTGCCACTTTCTTCTCCTCCTGAAGATTGAGAAGATTCTGAAGAACTACTTTCTTCCTTTTTTATTTTACTTGTTGTAATTGTGTAACTTTCAGATTTTATATTATTTAATTGATTAAACATATTTTTAAATTCGCTTTCTAAATATTGTATCTCTGATATACACTTACTTTTTTGTTCTTCACTTAGGTCATTCTTTCCAGATACATTATAAATGAAAAATCCAAATAATAATACTATGATAATTAAAGAAATATATGCCATTATTGTATATCTTTTCAAATTATTACCTCCTATATTAAATCTATTATTATTATTTGCGTTTTTAAATAATCTATACAATATATTTTATTAATAAAACAATCTTAAAATTTTAAGTATATTTTTTTATTTATATAATATAATATAAAAATAGGAGTAAAATATGGTTTCTGTTAATTTATATAGTGAAAAGTCTAAGGAATTAGAGAGATTTTTAAGCTCTTTTTATAATTCTTCGGTTGAAATGAATAATGTTTTAAATTGGGAACATCAATATGAAAATCCAATAGAAATTACTGAAATAATTGGTGCTTTTATTGATAATATTGATGATTTTAATCTTATGATGTGGGTATCTTTAGATAAAGGTGTTTTCATACATGTTACAGAAGATAATGCTAATAATTTAATTAAATATCTATATGAAAGATATCCATATTAAAAAAAAATGTTACAGTATAATAGTTTATCAAAATTATTATACTGTAACATTTATGGAGATTTACTAAAGTTGACATTTTATTCATCTTCAACATCTAAATGTTCAACTGTTTCATCATCTTTTAAATTAACATTAGATTCTACTTCTACTGTTTCCTCTATATTTGATTTTTCATCATTATTTTCTTGATTATTATCATTTTCTGTACTATTTTGTTCTACAATTTCTACTTCTTTAGCTGGTTCTTCTACATTTTCTTGTTTCTCGCCACATTGTGGACAGAACTTATCATCTTTTTCAATTTCTGTATGACATTTTGAACATTGCTTTTTGTCTTTTAATTTTAAGCATTCTTTTAAAATAGATTCTATTTCATCACTCAATAAATCTATTTTTGTGCATTGTTCTTCTAACTCTTTTGATATATCATATTCTTCTTCTCTTATATGTTTTTCATAAACTTTTTTTCCTATTTCTTCATAAATATTATTAATTTCAGATTTTAATTCTCCCATTTTCATTTTTAGTTTTGCTTCTTTTGCTAATTTACCTGTTTTATCAGCCGTAACTTTATATGCTTCACTTGCTTTTTTACCTAATTTATCAAAAAATTCCATATCTTTTCCTCCTATTATAATGCGACATACAAATCTCTAAAATGTCAAAAATTAATCGCTTTATGTTTTTATTATTTTATTATTTCATCTTTCTATATATTTTATTCCATTTTTTTATCTCTTGTCATTAAATCTTTTACAGCTTCTTGTGGATTTAAATTTTCATATAAAACTTTATATACTGTTTCTACTATCGGCATTTCTATATTATTTATTTTGCCAAGTTCATAAGCTACTTCTATATTGTCTATACTTTCGATTACCATTCCAACTTCTTTTTTTGTATCTTCTAATGACATTCCTTGTCCTATTAAAAATCCAGCTTTTCTATTTCTACTATGTTCACTTAGGCATGTTACAATTAAATCTCCTAATCCACTTAGTCCATAAAATGATTGCTCTTTACCTCCTAATTCTACTCCTAACCTTGAAATTTCTTTTAAACCTCTAGTTATTAATGCTGCAAAACTATTATCTCCTAATCCTATTCCTGCTGCTACACCTGCACAAAATGCTATTATGTTTTTTAATGCTCCTCCTAATTCTACTCCTTTTACATCATTTGAAGTATATATTCTCATTTTTTCTGACATGAATGCATCTTGAACTATTTTTAATATATTTTGATGTTTTGATGCAATTACTAATGCAGTTGGTACTGCTATTGAAACTTCTTCTGCATGACTCGGTCCTGATAATACTCCAACTTTAGCTTCTGGCATTTCTTCTAGTATAACTTCATCTAATGTTTGTAATGTTTCTTTTTCAAATCCTTTTGAACATATAATTATTGGTTTATTTCCTACATATTGCTTATATTGTTTAAAAGTACTTCTTGTAAATTTTGACGGTGTTACATGCAATATAAATTTTGCATCTTTTATTACATCTTCAAAATTTGTAGAACAATATATATTTTCTGGCAATACTAATTTAGGTAAAAACTTGCATCTTTTTTCATTATTTATAAGATCTCTTTCTTCTTCCATAAAAGACCATATTTTTATATTATTGCCTAAGTTTGCTAAGTGTACTGCTAATGCAACTCCCCAACTTCCACTTCCTATTATTGCTATATTCATACAATTCACTCCCTATTTTTCAGTATTTTTTAAACTTATTTTATTTTCATTTCCATCTAAAATTCTTTTTATATTACTTCTATGATTATATAAAACAATTATTGCTAATATTACACTATATACAAAATACACATTACCATTTTTTCCTTCTGATAATACAGTATAATTATCATTTATAAATAATGTTAAAATTGGGAATAGAACAGCTGCTGCACAAGACCCTACTGATACCATTCTTGTTAAAATCATTAAAACGACTGCAAATACTAGACAAATTAAGCCTATTTGCCAATTGCTTATAAGTAATACTCCTAAAGAAGTTGCTATACCTTTTCCACCTTTAAATCCAAAAAATATTGGAAAAGTATGTCCTAAAATTACTGCTATGCCTGATATTTGCACAAGTAATTCTCTATCTAAATTTTTAAATATATTTCCAACAATAATTGCTATTAATATTGAAACTACTCCTTTTAATATATCACATATTAAAGTAATTGCTGCTGCCTTTTTTCCTACTGAACGTAATATATTAGTAGTTCCAGCATTTCCACTTCCTTTTTCTCTTACATCAAATCCAGCCATTTTTTTACTAATAATAATTGAAAAGTTAATACTTCCAATTAAATAAGCTATAATTGCTATTATAATATATGCTGTCATTTTTATACCTCCTTTAAATTAAATATTTATATAATTTTAAATTTACAGATACTTATACATAACTTTGTAAATTTTTATTTAACTATTATACATCTTTTTCATTTTTTTCTCTTACTATTAATCTAACAGGTGTTCCTTCTAGACCAAATTCTTTTCTTATTTGATTTATTATATACCTTTGATATGAAAAATGAAATAGCTCTTTATTATTTACGAATATTACAAATGTTGGTGGCTTTGTTGTAGCTTGAGTTCCATAATATATTTTTAGTCGTCTTCCTTTATCTGTAGGTGGTTGAACTATTGCAATAGCCTCATTTATTACTTGATTTAATAAAGATGTTGATACTCTTAAAGCATTCTGCTTTGCCACATTATTTATCATATCAAATAATTTTTCTACTCTTTGTCCAGTTTTAGCAGATATAAATATTATAGGAGCATAAGATAAATATGATAATTTTTCATATACTTCTTTTCTATATTTCTCTAAAGTTCCTGTTGTTTTTTCATACTCGTCCCATTTATTTACAACTATTATTATACCTTTACCAGCTTCGTGTGCTTCTCCAGCAATTTTGGCATCTTGGTCTGTTACACCATCATTTGCATCTATCATCATTAAACATACATCTGCTCTTTCAACAGCTAGTAAACTTCTTTGTACACTGTATTTTTCTATTGATTCATTTACTTTACTTTTTTTTCTAATACCTGCTGTATCAATTAAAACATATTTTCCATATTCATTTTCAAATGGTGTATCTATTGCATCTCTTGTAGTTCCTGCTATACTACTTACTATTGTTCTTCTTTCTCCTAATATTTTATTTATTAAAGATGATTTTCCTACATTAGGTTTACCAATTACAGCAACTTTGATAATTTCTTCATCATCTTCTGATTCATCTTTTTCCGGAAAATGCTCATATATAGCATCTAAAACATCGCCTATTCCTATTGCATTTGTTGCTGATATGGGATATGGTTTACCTATTCCTAAATTGTAAAATTCATAAGCGTCTTGCGATTCTTTTTCATAATTATCTGCCTTATTGCAAACTAGAACTATTGGTTTACCAGATTTCTTTAGCATTAGTGCTATTTCTTTATCTGCTGATGTAACTCCTTGCCTGATGTCTGTTAAGAATATAATTACATCTGCCATTGCAATTGCTAAATTTGCTTGTTCTCTCATTTGGGATAAAATTATATCATCTGAATCTGGTTCAATTCCGCCTGTATCTATAAGTGTAAAGTTCCTTCCTCGCCAATTTGTTTCTGCATAAATTCTATCTCTGGTGACTCCTGGTGTGTCTTCAACTATGGATATTCTACTTCCTGCTAAGTAGTTGAAAAACGTTGATTTTCCTACATTTGGCTTTCCTATTATTGCTACTATTGGTTTTGACATTTTGTTCCTTTCTTTCTCCATTGTTTAAATGGTTTTTTATTTTTTATATTAATATTTTACTATATTAGTTTTTAAAAAGCAAGGAAAATATTTTTAACTTAGTTAAATCAAAAAAAAGAAAAAAAGGGGAAAAGGGGCCAGGTTTATAATCCCTATAAAATTTATAATTATTTTTATATTAATTTATAAATTTTATTTTATAGGGATTATAATCCTGGCCCCTTTTCCCCTTTTTTTTTGTTATTTGCTTTTTTGTAGTTACGACTTTAGCTTTCAGTACTACAATATAAAATTGGGCGGAAACCGGTTCTAATTGTACCGATTGTTTCGCGTCCACTTCCATTGAAACGGTCCCCAGTTGTACCCGTTGAACCGCTTTTTCCACCCCTATACGTGCAATAGAATGTTCCATTTGGATTGATACATGTCTCTGTCGTTAATTCGTTCGCATTACTTGCCATATCATATATATTACAGACTACATCTTGTGTATTGGTATCTTTTGTTCCTGTAGGTAAAAAACTGCTGTTTAAAGTTTTTTGTATTGAATATGTTTTTTTATTACTAAATTTTTGTATAAATACAATAGCTGTATCCCATGCGTAACTATTTATTAAATCACTTGTAAATGCATTTTTTCCTTCATACATTTCTTGACATCTTTGCGATGCTTCTGGTTGTGTTACATAATGATATATATAATCTGTTGCTTTTTCTGTTACTGGTGTTAACTCTGCATCATTTGTATTTCTCTCTGTTCCCGTTCTAGCCTCATATCTTCCTATATAATATCCGTGATTTTTTTCTACACTATTTTTAAATCCTGCTAAGTTTTTTGCTTTTGA
>CANQTJ010000034.1 GCA_947626705.1 uncultured Clostridia bacterium
TCTCTTAGTTCTGCTAAATATCTTTCATGTTCATCTTGACTTATTTCTTCTAGTACTTGTTTTGCTTTTTGAATTGCCTTTGTTGTTTCTTCCATATCTATCACCTCTGGTTTATTTATAAATTTTATCCACGAGTTCAATATAGCATTATCAGTATT
The DNA here is from genome assembly GCA_947626705.1 of uncultured Clostridia bacterium. Classification (GTDB taxonomy): domain Bacteria; phylum Bacillota; class Clostridia; order TANB77; family CAG-508; genus CAG-269. Next base: position 159 of record CANQTJ010000034.1, read on the forward strand.
TTTATAATATTTCTTGAACTTTGGCAATTCTAGTATATAAAATTCAAGTACGTCTGTCAATATGATTTTTGAATATTCTTTTCTCTATATTTCTTCTATCCACTATTTGCATTTCTATATCACAATTAATAGTATTATCAATTTTAGCCTTTATATCTAATATTCCCATTTTGTCGTCTAGCACATCTCTTTCTAAAATAGGGTTATTATCCAACTGTAAATCAGTTACTTTTCTATTTAATATAGAGCTTATTAATTCTGCTGTAATATTTTCTAAAATAAAACAAGGAATGCTTTTGACATTCCTCATATATTTGACAAAATAATATAATTATCTATTTTTACCTTTATAACTAAAATATAATAAATATTATCGCTAAAATAAAAAGCTTAATAAAAACATTACTTAACAATTGGAAATTAGTAATTTTTATTCCTATATTATTTAATTCATCATATTTATTTAATATGATGTCTATATCTTTTTTTGAAGATATATTAACTTCTTCCATATATTGTTTTGCTAAAAACCTTGCCTTTATCATAGCATCGTTTTCTAAATATACTCTAACTGAATAAAATACCAATCCCAACAATATTAAAATACTATAATATAACATTTTATATTTTATGACATTGAAAATTGATAATATACATATTAAAACAAAATATAGCAAATACAAATTAGAAAATATAAAATTAAACCACAACATTTTTTTACTTTGTATTGAATGTAAACATTCATGTGCAATTGTTTGTATTCTAGTATAACTATTTTTTAAGTTTCCTAAAAATATTTTATTTCCCATTACTAAATATAATGTAGAATTAGATTTTTCATCTTCTTCTATTTTTACATCTTCATTTTTCAATATTTTAAGATAATATTTACATATATCTATATTTTTTGGATAATTTTCAGTTAATTCATCTAGTTGTTTGTCTTCGCCAAATTCTTTTAATTTTCTTATATTAACATCAAATATTACTTTTAGTATAAAATATATTATTATTACAATTATTAATAAAACTATAAATTCCATAAATACTCCTTATATATCTTATTAATAATGTTATTATAAATTCAATCCTAATTATTTTTTATATAATCCAAAGCAAGTACATTATATTTACTATGAATTGTAAATATTTATCATATTAATTACTTATAAATTCGAAATTACTTTAATACATCTATTACAGCATCACCGATTATTTTATTAACATCTGCTAATACTATATTAAATTTAGTTTCTGCTTCAAAAAATTTTTTTGCATCATCATTTTCTATCAATTCTAGGTATAATTGTTGCATCTTTTTTGTTTTTTCTTCATCATTTTTACCTGTTTGCATTGCTGTAATTTGCGTTTCATATCTTGCTGTTTCAAATTCTTCAATTTTTTTCTTTAATTCTGGTTTTAAATTTAGCGTTTCTTTCGCCATTTTATAATTTATATATTCTTCTGATTGCTTTAATTCTTGTGCTAATCTATTAGCTGTATCATATACATTCATTTTCTTACCCTTTCATAAACTTTTATATTAAAGTTATACCGTTAAATACTTATATTCTTTAAGTTTAATTTTTTATATAGAATATTAATTTATAAAAATACCAAAACTTAAACTCATTCTTGTATTGACTCTATTTCAACTTGTGCATTTGTTGGACAAATATTAATCCACGTATTTCCATCATTTACTTCTATTTCATTTCCATTTAAATCTTCATATCTTGTTTGTAGATTTCTAGCTTCTTTTATACATTTTATTTTTATAGCTTTTCCATTTGTTATATAATATCCATTAAATGTTCCTATATTTGTAAGACCTTGTCTACCTTTATCTTCTTCATCTTGCAATGTATAGTTATCACAAAATGTTATTATTATGTTTTTTGTTGTTATATCTTCTCCTGTGTCCCAATCTATTTGTTGTTTTTTTCTTGCATATCTTTTATATACTTTATTTTCTGAATCATATTCATATTTTACTGTTTGAAGTGTAGAATGTGGTATAGTAATTGTCGTAGCATCTTGTCCATTTTCTAATTGAACTTCATCTGTAACATAGTTTAAAACACTTTCTTTGTTTGATGTTGTTTTATAACCTTTTGCTTTTGCAACTTTTAATAGTGCATCTGTACTTGTTACAGCATTATGTGGAGAACTTTTGTCTTTAACTCTCCAAAATGTTTTCTCACTTTCTGTTATTCCATTTATATTATCTATACTATATCTTGGAATATCGCTTTGTGCTTGTGGACTCCACCCAAAGTGTGCGTATATTGCATCATTTTCCATAACATAGTCTAAGAAATAATGTCTTGCACTTCTTACTGGTCCAATTTTGTCTAAATTAACTCCTTTAAATAATGCCATTAATCTAGTTTCTCCACCTTCAACAATTATTTCATATACTAAATAAGCTTGGTTTAGTCCTGCTTGTGGCCATGCCAAATTATGATTATCTATCATTACAGCTATTGGTCTATCATTTCCCTGATATATTTGTACCTTTTTTTCTTGTATTTCTGCTGTTAATACTTCTTCATTTTGATTTTCTGAAACTTCCTTTGTTTCACTTTCTTTAGTGTTTTGTATTTTATATGCCATTATTCCTCCTGCTACAAATATTAAAATTATTAATACAACAATTAACACTTTTGTTCCTTTACCACTCATAAGTATTTTCCCTTCTTTTTGAATATTATTTTTCACATTATTCTCTTGTTATTTTTAGTTCATTTAATATTTTATCTTCTTTTGTTCTCATTATTTTTTTATCTTCTTCTTCAATATGGTCATATCCCATCAAATGATAAAAACCATGTACTACCATATAACTTAGTTCTCTTTCAAAACTATGTCCATATTCTTCTGCTTGTTCTTTAACTTTTTTAACTGATATTATTATATCTCCTAAAATATCTTCATATAAAAATTGCTGATTTTTTATTTTCTCATCTAACTCTTTTTTTTCAAACATTGGAAATGATAATACATCTGTTTCTTTATCTATATTTCTATATTGTTTATTTATTTCTCTTATATTTTCTGGTGTAGTTAAAGTTATAGTAATTGATAACTTAGAATTTAATAATTTTTCTTCTTCAAAACATTTTTTTATTACTATATTTATAATCTTTTCATATTCATTATTTTCTTCAGTGTTTAAATAAGTAATTTCATACATTATACTATCACCTTGTCTTTATTTATTATTCCATTATATTTTCCAACTGATTTATATTTATTTTTTAATTGCCTTATTGCATTATAGTCTATTAATTTTCTTTTATAATATGTAATTAATTTAGAATAATCTAATTTATCTTTTTGAATCTTTCTTATATCATTTTTAATGAATAATACTTCTTTTTGTCTTATATATTCATCAAAATCAACTTCTTTTAATTTGGTTATTTCTTTATACTTGTCCCAATATTTTTTATAATTTTCTCTTTCCTGCATATTTTCCCAATATACTTTAGTTGATAATAATCTTACATTATAATCTTCTATTAAATTTATTAACATAGAATATGCTTTTTCTCTTTTTGCTGCCATTTTTGTATCTTGCACTAAAATTCTAGCATCTTTTAATAACTTTTCATAACATTGTTGTGCTACTATTAAAGGTATACTATGTGTAAACAATTTTCTACTTATTCCTAATAATAACATATTTTTTTCTATATTATCCTTTGTGTCTAATTTTCCTACTGTATATCCTTCAAATTTTTCGTAATCATCTAATATATCTTTAACTTCTTCTTTTTCTCCAATATCTATTTTCAATGATACTATATTTTTCACATAATCTTCTAATGTATAAAATATTTTTACATATATCCATTCTTTTGATGAATCATATATATTTGTTGTATCAGCTAATTTTATTGAATAGTTTTTTAAAATTGATTTATATAATGTATCCATTTTATCAATATAAAATTTATTATATTTTTCTTTTATTTTTTCCTTAGCTGTTACTTCTATTCCTTCTTTATCTAATTCTAATAAATACTTTTGCTTTCTGTATTTATAGTCTATATATTCTTTTTCTTTTAGACTTGTTACTTCATAATATCTTGATAAAGCATCTTTTTCAAACTCTGTTGCAGTATTATTTTTAACTTTTTTATATATTGAATCCATTACATATTTATCTAATGCTTCTAAATATACTGTATATGCCTCTTCATATTTTTTTTCTAATACTTCTTTGTTATAGTTTTCTGTATCTTTAATATAGTTTTCATAAGCTTTTATTAGGCTATTTCTTTTAATAGTAATCATCATACCATTAATTCCTATTTTTGTTGGAATTAATATTTTTGTTAATGTTTTCGTTATTTTGTTAAAAAAGGTTGTGTTGGCTCCAGTTATTCTTAAACTTCTCTCTTCCATTTGTTCTCCTTCCTTTAAAGGCGAAACTTAAATTTTTATTAACTTAAGTCCGCTTTTAACTTGTATATTAATTGTATGTATAATACAATTAATATGCTTAAAATACTATTTTTTCATTAGTCCCTATATTCTCAAGCACTTCATAAGTAACATATACTTGTATTCCATCATCTTCTTCTGATGTTGTTATTACTTTATTTACTATATTTTCTTTATCTTGTATTTCATCATCTAATTCTCTTTGTAATTGTTCTATCCCTAGCTGTTTAGCTTCATCTATTGTATAATTTTTTTGTTCCTCTATTATCTCTTTATTAGTTATTTTTATTATAGAAATTGGTAAATAAAAATCTGAAAATATTTTAAATTTATTTTCCAAATCTATTGTATCATAAATTTTAAATTTTGAAAGTCTTTTTGACAAATTTATTTCAAAATTATTAAATTTTAATTTATATTTATTTTCAATATTGCCTGTTTCCCTTCTTTCCGTAGCATTATATAAAATCTTTTTATTTTTTGTATACCATATTTTTGCTTGTACTTCTCCTCTAGCGTGTACATATCTTATTCCTGTATATTTTCCTTCCATCCACCCATTTATTAATGGTGTACCTATATTTACAGTATCGCCTACTTTTACAGCTATTGTTCCATTTTGAGCATTTATCTTTGTAATAACTCCTTGCTTATCTGAAACAATATTACAATATTCTTCATCATCTATTATATCTGGTTTAGATGTCGCCTTTACAATTTTTACAATTGCATTTGTTCCTTTTATTTCGATTCCAATCCATGCAATATCATTTCTATTTAATCTTATTTTATTTATAATTTCTTTTGTATTTACTTTTGCCTTTAATTGTCCAATTGATAATCCTGCTTGTTGTATATCTTGATATATATTTTCTACTTCTTGATTGTTTTCTTCAGTTATTTGTATATTCCATACAAAATTTGATGCAATAGATAATAGAACAACAATCAATATCAAGAATGCTAAGAATATTTTTCTTTTTTTATATTTATTAAATAAAAAAGGCAATCCTCTTTTTCTTACAATTTTTACTTTACATTTTGTTTTTTTGCCTATTTTAACTACATTTTTTAAATCCTTTATACCTATGTTCAATTCCAATCTAACATCTTTATTTCTTTTTAAATTCCAAATTGTTATTTTATTATTTCTACAAATATTTATAAATCTCTCTATGTAGTATCCTTCTACTGATATTCTTATGTATCCAATTATATAATTTAAAATTATCCTAATTAGCATTTTTCATCCTTTCAATTTTCTAATCAAAATTTCTTTCAATATCTATACTTTCTATTTTTCCTTTTACTTTTATATCATCATTTGTCATATTCTCTAATTTTAATTCAAATCCATTTATATTTATAATTCCTAAAGATGTATTTATTCTAATATAATAATCTTCATATTCTAAAATTCCTTTAAAATTTTCAATTATCATTTCATTAAAACCTGTTATTGTAATTTTAGGAGTATCTGTATATACTTCTTTCGGCATTTCTAGTAACCTATCAATTCTTGATAAGGCATTTCTTTTTTTCATTTTATATTCATTCCTTCCTTACAAAAAACTTAATTTTTGAACTCATCTAAAGATTTAAATTCATACCCTTGATTTTTAATTTCTTTTATTATATCTCCTAAAATATTCGTATTAGTTTTTGAATTACCATGTAAAAGCATAATCTCTCCATTGTGTAAGTTATCCAATATCTTTTGCCTTGCCTTAGATTCATCTGGTTGCTTATCTTCATTCCAATCTTCATAAGCAAATGACCACATTACTGTTTTATATCCTAATGAATTTGTTGCATTTATACTCATTTCACTAAATTCTCCTTTGGGTGGTCTTATATATTTCATTTCATATTTAAATTTTTCATATATAGCTCTATGTAAATCCATAACTTCTGTATTTATTTGTTCTACTGTTAATGTTGGCATACTTTTATGATTTACAGTATGGTTTCCTACTATATGTCCTTCGTTAATCATACGTTGAACCAAATCTTCTTGTGTATTTAAATAATGAGCTGTTATAAAAAATGTAGCTGTTACATTATTTTCCTTTAATGTATTTAAAATCTGTGGAGTATATCCTGCCTCATACCCCTCATCAAAAGTCAAATATATATACTTATCTTGATTATTTCCCATAGCTATTCCATTGTTATTTTCTAATATCTGTTTATTACTCTTACCTAAATCTGGTTGCTCATGATTATCATTTCTTTTAATCCCCCAACCTATCGTTTTATTGCTTAAATTTGAAGAACTAGTTAATAAAGTTTGATTTATATTTCGTTCATTAATTGCAGTTAATGAGAATATTATTAATAACAAAACTAAAATTTTTACAATCTTTGACATATTCTTTCTTAAATTAATAACCATTTTTCTACCTCCATTTGTTTAATATTATGATATTAATTTTTTTTTATTCAAAAAAATTAAAGTAAAAAAATTTTATGAAAATATAAAATTACATTTTTTCCCAAAAATCGCAACATATTTTTTACAATTTCTGACATTTTTTTCATAAAAATAACACTTGTTATTCTAACTTCTAATATTACTAATATCAATATTTTTTACCAGTTGGATAATTTTATTAGTTTACTATTGACATTATTATTATTTTGGATTATATTGTAATTGTATCTGGAAAATAAAGGAAATTTTTGTTATTTTGCCGATTAATTTTTCCAGTTATTTTTTACGATTTTTATATTTATTTTATATGGAGGGAAAAATGTTAAACTTTGTTATATGCGATGATAACCTAAATATCTTAGAAAAATTTTCTACTATACTAGAAAATATTTTTATAAAACATAATTATGATGCAAAAATTGGTTTAAAAACAAGTGATGTAGATAAACTATTAGAATATATAGATGAAAATAAAACTGATGTACTAATTTTAGATATAAATTTAAAATCTGATAAAACTGGATTAGAAATAGCATCAAAAGTCAGAGAAAAAAATAAAGATACTTATTTCATATTTACAACAGCACATTTAGAATATGCTATGATGGCATATAAATTTAAAACTTTTGATTATTTAGCTAAACCAGTAACTTCAGATAGACTTGAAGAAACTGTTGTCCGTTTATTTGAAGATATTAATGGACTACCTAAAAAATATATAAAAATTGATAATAAAAAGACTATCATAGATGAAAATGAAATTCTTTATATAAAACGTGATGGTATGAAACTAATTTTTCATACAAAAAGTCGTGATTATGAAACTTACAGTTCTTTTAATAAGATTAAAAATGTTTTGCCAAAGAATTTTATAAGATCTCATAAATCATTTATTGTTAATATTAATAATATTGTCAATTTAGATCCTGTATCCAATTTTATTTATTTTGATGATAAATCTACTTGTGATATTGGTCCTAAATATAAAAAAGAATTGATTGAGGAGGTGAAACATATTGGACATTTTGAATAATATATGGACTGCTATAAGTACACCGAATGAACTTTTAATAAAGATTCTGTCTGTACCTTTGTTATTATTTATAGAAGCGCCATTAACTTTTAGCTTAATATCTAATTTTTTTGACATAAAGTTTAGTAAAAAGCAATCAATTATATACATCTTCTCTACAGGTACTATGGCAATAATAGCTAGTTATTTTTTAAGTTGGCCATTTAATATTATCTTAAATTATGGTTTAGCCTTTATAATTTTATTTTTTATAATGAAATTAAACTTTGTAAAATCGTTAATAGCAACCTTGTTTCCTAGTATTATATTTAATCTATTAGGTAGCTTACTAGCAAATCCATATTTTGAAATATTAAATATAACGTATGAACAAGCATATACAATTGTAATATATCGAATACCTTTTGCTATTTTAACATACTTAATGGTTCTTGTGATTAGCTTAATTTTAAAATATAGAAAAGTTACCATCAATATATTAGAAAACTTCGATGTAAAAAATAAATCATTTATCACATTTAACTTTCTATTTGGTTTTTTGAATATATTTTTGCAAGGTATTTTAAGTGCAAAGTATATTAATATATTACCTGTAGAATTTACATTTTTTAATTTTTTATGTTTATTAATTTACTTTGCTTTTAGTTTCTTTAGTTTAACAAAAATTATGTCTTTGGTTAAAACAAAAGAAAAATTAGAAAGTGCAGAAGAATATAATAAAACATTACATATCTTGCATGATAGTGTTAGAGGTTTTAAACATGATTTTGACAATATCGTTACTACAATTGGTGGATATATAAAAACAAATGATATAAAAGGTTTAGAAAAATATTATTCTCAGCTTGAAGATGATTGTCAAAGAGTTAATAATTTATATATTTTAAATCCTGATATTATTAATAATCCCGGTATATATAATTTACTTACAACAAAGTATGCAGAGGCAGATGCAAAAGATATAAAAGTAAATATTACATTTTTATTAGATTTAAATAATCTAAATATGAAAATTTATCAATTTGCTAGAATTTTAGGTATACTATTAGATAATGCAATAGATGCTGCAAGTGAATGTGATAAAAAAGTTTTAAATATAGTTTTTAGAAATGATTCTAAAAATAATAGAAATATAATTTTAGTAGAAAACACATATAAAAATAAAGATATTAATTTAGAAACTATATTTAATAAAGGATATAGTGAAAAAGAAGACCATACTGGACTTGGATTATGGGAAATCAAACAAATATTAAAGAAAAATAATAATGTTAATTTACATACTAGCAAAAATAATGAATATTTTTCTCAACAATTAGAAATATATTATTAAAATCACATATTTATTGCTTTTTTTATATATTAAAATACTAAAAAAGAACAGTTAATTCTGTTCTTTTTTAGTGGATTGTTTATAATAACATTAAGTATATTGTGCTTTAAATATAAGTATTGTCGAACTACCTATATTTAAAATTAAAAACTATTTAAATTAATCTTTTTTTACTAAACTAGCTGGCATTTTTGGTTGATGAAGTATTGACCACATAAAGCAAGCTGTATTAGTAGATTTTGCATATTTTTCTGCAACTTTAGCTATTAATTTTAACATTAAAATCTTCCTCCTTTGTTTAATTTATATAATACAAAAATACATTTATTGTATTTTTAATATTAACTATTTAAGCATTTTCATATAATTCATATCCATATTTATTATTAGTTATTTTATATGCTAAACGTGTAATCATACATGTTTGAACTAAATATCCAAATATTATAATATTTAAGATTACATTATTTTTAATAAATGCTGCTATGCCTAACCCTATTATAAAAGTAATGTATGATAATATTTGTTTTTGCCTTCTATCTTTTTTACTTATAATTGGTACATTTTCTGTATCTGCTGGAGCATATAGTCTTATCATAATTATTCCAAATATTCCAATTGCAAATATTAAAAAATATTTTGTAATATTATCTAATACAATACTTTTTGATAATAATGCTACTCCACTATAAAAAGCTGTTGTAGAAATTATACAACCTATATGTGTTTTTAGATGAAATCCTCCTGAAAATGTCCTGTATGGAAGTAATATTAAAAATGTTAATAAACTTAATTTGAATACTCCTAATACATAAGCAATAGCTAACATTATAAATATTTTTGGAACTTCTCCTAAAAGAATTTGTAAACCATAATTTATTATTTCAGCTCTTTCATCATCAATATCTGGCATTTCTTTTCTAATCTTATTGGTTAGAGATTGAGTGATTTTATCTATCATTTTCTCACCCCACTTTTTTCTTTAGCTGAAACTAGTTTAACATTATAATTCTTTAATTTTATTTTTCTTTTGTAAAAGATATGTTTTGTTTTGTAATAAATTTGTTTTTATTTTTCATAAAAGATTTTGGCACTTTTGTAAAATATTAAAAACATCAAAAGCACTATTTTAATTTCTTAAAATAGTGCTCATTAATATCCTAATATTTCTAGTATTATATAATTTTACTAATAATTTTTTCTATAAACTATCTACATCTTTCAAAATACACCATGTACCCACAGATTCTGGTAAATCCTTAAAAGTTATTTCTTCTTTAGATATAGGATGCTGAATTGTTAATTCATAAGCCCATAAAGCAATTTGCTTTCCATTTCCTCTAGTTCCATATTTTTGATCTCCAAATATGCTATGTCCAAAATTAGCAAGTTGTACACGTATCTGATGATGTCTTCCTGTATGCAAATTTATTTTTAGTAAACTTAAATCTTTTAATTTATTATATGTTATTACTTCATAATCTAATTTTGCAATTTTTGCATTTTTCTTTTCTTTTTTTACCACCTTACTTATATTATTTCTCTCATCTTTATATAAATAATCTTCTAAAGTTCCATTTGCATTTTCTATTTTTCCATCAACAACAGCTAGATATTTCTTTTTAAAAATTTTTTCTCTTACTTGTTCACTTAGCCTACCAGCGGATTTTGACGTTTTAGCAAATATCATAATACCTCCAACAGGTCTGTCTAATCTATGTATTAATCCTAAATATACATTACCTGGTTTGTTATACTTTTCTTTTATGTATTGTTTTACAAGTGTAAGCATATCTATATCTCCTGTTTTATCAGATTGAGAAGGAATATTAGGTGGTTTTTCTACTACTATTATGTGATTATCTTCATATATTACTTTTAAATTTTGCATTTATTTCTCCCATCTTCCATAAATTCCACATGGTAAAACAAGTTTAGAATTTTCCATTGGAATTCCTATTTCTCCTGATTCTAATTTTCCTGTATATTTTTTACTAACGGTTAAGTTTAAAATATCTTCTAAAACTTTGCTTGAAATTCCTGTTGTATACGAATTAATTAAGAAAAATAAAGGAGTTTCTGATAATACATTTGTACATAAATCTACTAAATCATATATATTATTTTCAAATTGCCATACTTCACCTTTAGCGCCTCTACCATAAGATGGTGGATCCATTATTATTGCATCATACTTATTTCCTCTTCTTATCTCTCTATTAACAAACTTTACAACATCATCAATAATAAATCTTACTGGTTTATTTTGTAATCCTGAACTTTCTATATTTTCCTTTGCCCAAGTTGTCATTCCTTTTGAACTGTCAACATGACATACTGATGCTCCTGCATAGCAACAAGCAACCGTAGCTCCTCCTGTATATGCAAATAAATTTAATACTTTTATTTCTCTTTTTTGCAATTTTATCTTATTTATCATCCAATCCCAATTAACTGCTTGTTCTGGAAATAGCCCTGTATGTTTAAATCCCATTGGTTTTATATTAAATATTAAATCCTTATAATTTATTTGCCATTGTTTTGGCATTTTTTTATTAAATTCCCATGAGCCTCCACCAGAACTACTCCTATGATATGTGGCATTTATTTCATTCCATTTTTTTGGAAAGCTTTTTTCTTTCCATATTATTTGTGGATCTGGTCTTGAAAGAATTACATCTCCCCATTTTTCTAATTTTTGTCCATCTGCCATATCTAAAATTTTATAATCTTTCCATTCATTTGCTAATTTCATAACTCTTCAATAGCAAAAATGCTACTATCCTCCTTTTTATAGAATAGTAACATTTTACTATATATTGAATTATTTTTCAAACTTTTTCTAAAATTTTTATAAAACTATATATTAAATAAAAATTTAATATTGATAATGACAAAAAACTAACACAAATAATAGATATTAATTTATTTTTTTTTATAAATTTTAAAAACCTATTTTTCTTTTTCGATGTTTCTAGCCTGTCCAATTTCGTATTATATTTAATATCAAACACATTCTCCATATAAAATTCCCCCATTTTATAATTATTTTTATTATATATATGCAACATTTTAAAAATTATTCCATAATTAAGTGTATTTTTTAATTTGACTTAATACAATATATATGTTATTATACATTATGTAACTTTTATAATTTTTATTATATTAAATAGGTTATGGAGGGCCTACATGAAGAAAAAAGTTTTTATTATTGTAGCAATCTTTTTTATGCCTTATGTATATAAGGCATTGGTTCGGAAAAATCTAAGTCGTTGCCCTATTGGTAGTGGTTTATTTTACCGAACTAATGCATCTCGTGTTAATTGTAGATGCATTTTTAAAAAACCTTAAAAAGAAAAATGCTTAGTTAAATATCTAAGTACTGGTATGCAAAAGAGGGATTAGCTGTATAGCTTAATCCCTCTTTTACCCTTTTATTTCTCCTTTAATTGTTGTACTATTTTTTCTGTTATCCCTTTTACTTGCATTAACTCCTCTTTAGAAGCTTGTTTTATTCTTTCTACACTTCCAAAATGTTTTAATAGAGCTTTCTTTTTGATTTCTCCTATACCTTTTATATCATCTAGTTCAGACTTTGTAATAGAGTTTTCTCTTAATTTTCTATGATAGCTAATTGCAGTATCATGTACTGTATCTTGAAATTTAGTAATTAAATTCATTAAGTTTTCTGATATCTGTATTTCTTTTTTATTCTCATCTATTAAAGCTCTTGTTTGATGTTTGTCATTTTTTACCATTCCAAATACCTTTATATCTAAATTTTGATATTTACTTATGGCATTTTGTATTGCTCTAATTTGAGTTATTCCACCATCTGCAAAAATTACATCTGGTAACTTTCCAAATCCGGAATCTTCTTTTTCTATTGAATGAGCCAATCTTCTTGTTACAACTTCTTCCATACACTTTGGATCATC
>CANQTJ010000035.1 GCA_947626705.1 uncultured Clostridia bacterium
TTTGGCACATTTCTGATACTTTTTTCTTTTCTTCAAGTATTGCTTGTATCAGCATTATTGAAGTCAATATTCCATCTCCTGTAGGATTGTAATCTAATAATATTACATGCCCTGATTTTTCTCCTCCTAAATTGTATCCTCCCTTTAACATTTCTTCTAATACATATCTATCTCCTACCTTCGTTTGAATTAATTGTATTCCATTATCTTTTGCATACTTATTCAATCCTAAGTTACTCATTATTGTTGCAACTACCGTATCTTTTGATAGTTCTTGTTTTTTTCTAAAATAATTGGCAATTATAGCAATTATTTTATCTCCATCAATTTCTTCTCCATTTTCATCAACGGCTAAACATCTATCACCATCTCCATCATACGCAACTCCTAAATTTAATTTATTTTCTACTACAAATTTTTTTAATGTTTCTAAATGTGTTGATCCACAATCTTTATTTATATTTATTCCATTTGGATTGTTGTTTATTATTTTATATTTTATTCCTAATGTCTTAAATACTTTTTCTGCAACAAATGATGTTGCACCATTTGCAGTATCTATTCCAACTACAAAATCTTCTTTTTTTAATTTTTCTATATTATCATCAAAGTTCTTTCTAAAAAAATATACATATTCATCAAGTAAATCCATTCTATATTCAGAAACACCAATTTTATTTCCAATAGCTGTTAATTCATCTATTTTGCCTGATTCCATTACTTCTTCAATTTCTTCTTCTAGACTATCTGCAATTTTCATACCTTTATTACTAAAATATTTAATTCCATTAAATTCAAATGTATTATGTGATGCAGAAATAACAACACTTGCATCTGCTTTTAGTTTTTTTGTTAAATATGCAACTGCTGGTGTTGGAATTACTCCCAATAATTTTACATTGGCTCCATAACTTAAAAATCCAGCAACCATTGCACTTTCTATTAATGTACCTGATATTCTTGTATCTCTACCAATTAATATTGTAGGGGTATTAGATGTATGCTTTGATAATACATACGCTCCAGCTTTAGCTACTTTATATACTAATTCTGGTGTAAGTTCTGTGTTTGCAATCCTTCGTATACCATCTGTTCCAAAATATTTTCTCATTTTTTTCATTACATCCTTTCTTGCATAAATCTCGGGATAGGAAATTCGAATAAATTTCCTATAATATGAAAAATTCTCAATGTTGTAGTTAATATTGGTTTTATTTCCCAATTTTAACTTACAGCATTGAGAATATTAAAAACCTAAATTCCTTAAATAAGATTGTTTAAAATCTATGTTATTTTTTTAAATACATAATTATTTTTTCTTTTATAGTTAATACTACTTCTTCAGGTTCATCTATATCTATTCTTTTATTCTCTATTGCCAGTTTTGGATTTATTGTTGTAAGTTCCTCTAATTTTTCATTTCCTACTATTTCTTTTATTTGTTCTAAAGCACGTGGGATTTTTTTATATATTGTATTTTGTCTATGTACATCGCTTCCTAAAAAATGTATCATATTGTTTTCTAAAAATTTTCTAACTATCATTTGTGCTTTTTCTCCATATATTCCTAAAATACTTCCATAATTTGCTTGCATTAAAACTCCTTTTTGAATTAGGTCATATACAAGTTCAGGGTCTTTTTGTATAAAGCTATATCTTTCTGGATGTGCTAATACTGGTATAAGTTTATTCTCCTGTAGAGAATATATGACATCATATAAATTTAATGGTTCTGCATTTAATGGCATTTCAAATAAGACATAACTACTATTATTTATTGTTGATGCTTTACCCTCTACTAATAAATTTACCATATTATTTGACATATATATTTCATTTCCTAAATATAAGTTTGTTTGTATACCTTTATTTGCTAAATTTTCGCTTATTGCTTTTACCCAAATATCTCTTTCTGGTACATCTGTTTCATAATAATTTTCTATATAATGTGATGTAAGCACTATTCCTTCAAATCCCACTTCTTTTGCTTCTTTTATCAAATTAAATGTTTCTTCTACACTTCTTGAACCATCGTCTATATTTGGTATTATATGTGTATGAAAGTCTATCATTATTGAATCTCCCTTTTTTAGTTTAACTTATCTTTTTCTTTGTCTAAATAAGAATTGATTTCATTTAAAATATTATTCGTTTTATCCATAGTAGTTTTGTTAGTTTCTCTATTTTTTATAAATTGAGGTTTTTCTAAATTTTCTTTTGACTTCTTTGTAATTTTCTCTTGATTAGTAGATTGTTTTACTATATTTTCTGTTTTCCTTTTTATTTCTACCGGACTTTCTTTTATTGCTCTTCCTTCTGATGTTCCATAATAATAATATTTTTCATTATATTTTTTAGCTGATACTGGCATTTTGTTTACTACAACTCCTGCTAGATGTCCTCCAACATTTTGTATGTTTTTAATTACTTTTTCAAGGTTATCTTTTTTAGTTTCTTTGTGTGCTGTTACTATAACTGTTGAATCAACTATTCTCGATAAAATTATTGAGTCTGTAACTAATTCACATGGCGTTCCATCTACAATAATAATATCGCATACTTCTTTTAAGTCTTCTAATAATTTAACCATCTGTGGTGATACCAATAGTTCTGATGGGTTAGGTGGTATATTCCCTGCTGTCATTATTAATAAATTCTCTACCTCTGTTTTTTGTATATATTTTGATATATCTATATCATCAGGATTTTGAACATCTATTCCAGATAAGTAATTTGAAAGTCCAGGTCTTGGTGACGCTCCAAATATTGTATATTGTCTTCCTTTTCTCATATCTGCATCTATTAAGATTACTTTATTTCCTGCTTGTGCAAATGTAACTGCTAAATTAGAGGTAATCCAACTTTTTCCTTCTCCTGGAAATGTAGATGTTATCAATAAAGTTTTTAATTTTTTATTTGTACTCATAAATTGTATATTTGTTCTTAATGTCCTAAATACTTCTGATACTGGTGATTTAGGATCTCTTTGTGCTATTAGTTCTTTTTTTAGTTTCATTATTTTTTCTTACCTCCCTTTCCTTTTTCCATATCAAAGTTATACATAGGTATTGAGGCAAGTACAGGTATTTTAAATTCTTTTTCAACTTCTTCTGCTGTTTTTACAGTAGTATCTAACATATTAGCCAACAATACATACAATATTGATATTACAATTCCTATAAAAGTAAATATAGCTACATCTTTTATATGATTTATATTTGATGGTATTGAATCTGTTTCTGCTTCATCTAAAACATGAACATTATTTATATTATATATTTCTGCAACTTCTTTAGTAAATACTACTGCTATTTCATTTGCTATTTTAGAAGCATTTGCTGCATTTTCATTTGTTACAGAAATTTCTATTAATTCTGTATCCTTTACTGAACTTACAGTTATGTTTTTCTTTAGTTCTTTTTCTTCAATATCTATTCCTAAATTAGATATAACTGTCCTTACTACTTTTTTGCTTTTTACTAATTCACTATATGTTGAAACTAATTTTGAGTTTAATGTTATATCTGTTGTTGTTATTGTATTTGTTTGTGTTGCTGAAGTTTCTGATGTTGCTAATACTAATGTTGTTGATGATGTATATACTGGTGTTACAAATCCTATTGTATAAATTATTCCTAACGCTATAAAAATAGCTACTATTAATAAAATTTTTACTTTTTTATTCCAAAATAACATTAGTAATTCTTTTAAATCTAATTCTTCCATCGTTTTTCTCCTTTATAATTAAATACCTTTCTATTTTATCATATTGTTTTTTTTGTAGCAAGATTTTTTTTAATTATTATTAATATTTTTTACTATTTTTTCTATATAAGATATTTTTCTCTTTAAATTCTTAACTTTACCGTTATCTAATTCATTTGAATTCACTATATTTATTAGAAATGACCTATATCCACATAAATAATTTAATAATTCTATAGTCATACTAAAATATTTTGATTTTCCATTGCTATTTAACAATTTTAGCTCATTTATGTCTATTAAATAATTTCTGTTAAATATTTCTTTATCTATAACATATTTATCTTTTATTGATTTATCTTTAAAAAAATATAAAATTTTATTTATATTTTTTAATTTATTTCTAGATAAACTGATTTGTTCTTTAACAACAAATCCACCTAAACATAATTGATTTTTTTCTATATGTTTTTTTGAATAATTAGTCTTATATCCATTTTGGTTTAATATATATTTTATTTTTTTGTAAAACCATTTATTTTCTTTGAAATCTATTTTATTACTTGAAAATAATAAATCGTCTGCATATCTAGTATAAATGACATCAAATTTTTGACAATACTTTATTATTCTTTGATCAATCCTTCTAAAAACTATATTAGATATTGCTGGTGACGTTACTGCTCCTTGTGGTAAAGTATCCTCATATATACATAAATTTGTTATTATTCGTATTATTTCATTAGTTTTTACTAAATCTTGTAAATTATCTTGTATTTTCTGTGATGTTATTGAATCAAAAAAATCTTTTATATCTATTCTTATATAATATTTCCTATTAAGATGTTCTTTTAAAAAATCATTGTATGATGTTTCTTTACAAAAACCTTTTACGCATATTGGAAGAGGAACTTTTGATAAAAAGTTTTTTTGTAAATTTTTTTGCATATAATATAATTCAGAATTTTTCTCTATATCGTATATAATTCTTATCCCTTTCTTTTTTGGGATTTTGGTTTGTCTATAATATGAAAGTTTGTTCATAATTGTAGCATATACTTGATTTTCATCATATTTTATTACATTTTCTATTAAAAAATCTTTTGATAATATAAACATTTTTTCCCTCTTTTATATATATGTTATATGGCAAGTACTTTCTAAAAAGCTCATATATAAATATATATGCTATATTTAGCTGGTCTATTTTAAAAGTATTCTTAAAATAATATAAGTCAAAAGTAACTATAACTTTCCTTGGCTTTACTAAAACTACAAAATACGTTTTACTTCAAGGTTTTCTAATCTTTTTGATTAAAAAATTTGCTACTTGCCATATAAAATTAATTACTAAATCTTTTTGAAATTTCTTTAATTAAATTAAATAGTTCTGTAAAATTATTACGAAAATTATATTCACACATATCTTTATTTTTTAATATTAGTGTATTTATATTTTTACTTACATCACTATCTTTACTATTATCTATTTTAAATAAATTTACTAAGTAATATTCTATCCATAATGTTATCCAACCACTTGTCTTACCTATTTTATTTTTATTTATTAATTGCTTATCAGTTTCATATATTTTATCTAATTGCTCTAATTTTAATAAGTAATCTGTTTTACCAGAAACCAACAATCTTAATAAATTTAATTTATTATATTCTTTTAGACTATTATAATATTTTTCTAAGTCTTGTATATCTTTATCTTTCATTATTACATTTTTATAAAATGTCCAAAACTTATCATAATTATTATTGTTTATTAACATTCCTTCAATAGTTGTATCATTAACAAATATATTATAATTTAAAAAATATTTCTTTATATTACCTTTTAAATCATAAAAATTTGTATCTCTACAAGCATAAAATGGTAAAGAATAATGAAATCTGCATTTTTCTATCATTTTATTAATTCTATTTCTTCTTTCATAAGTTTCTACTCTTTTTTCTCCATAATAATAATTTTCTTTTTCATTGTAAATAAAATATCCATCTCTATTTTTTATCTTGAACTTATTTTCTTTTACATCAACACTCATTACTTTATCCATATCTATTTCTATTAAATACGAAGTTTTATAATTTCGTTTATTAGGTAATAAACTATTTTCTATTACTCTATTAGATTCGGCTTTTATTATATCAACATCGCTCAAAATTGGATAAATTATTTTCAAATATTTATTATTTAATAATTCTAATTC
Source organism: uncultured Clostridia bacterium (assembly GCA_947626705.1). Classification (GTDB taxonomy): domain Bacteria; phylum Bacillota; class Clostridia; order TANB77; family CAG-508; genus CAG-269. The sequence goes on from CANQTJ010000035.1 coordinate 5,925, forward strand.
ACTTTCTCCTTCTACAAGTACTATCATATTAGAAAAATAGCAATTTACATGTTCATCTTGTATAAATGTTATTTGCCTTTGTTCATCTAATAATTTCATTTCTGTGCACTGTGTATATTTGTTTTTATATTTTAAATTAAATACTTTTCTATTATCTCCTTCTTCTTTCAATATATTTTTTAATAATCTTGAGGAGTGAGTTGATAATATAAATTGTATCTTTTTTGATTTATTAATTAAATTTTCTGATATTTTATCTATGTATTTATGATGTAAACTAATTTCTGGTTCATCTATAATTATCGTTGGAAATTTTATTTTTTTATTTTTTATCGCATATATTATATTTATAAATGTATTTATATAATTAAATGAATTGGTTCCTTCTGAAAAATATGATGGGCTGTGTTCAGATATTTCAAAATTTTCTCCACTATAGTACATTTTTGCTATAGATGTTGCATATTCTCTTTGTGTATATTTCTTTATTTTTATTTCAGAATCTTTTAATACTTTTTCTAATTCAACAAATCCTTTTGCTATTTTGTTATCTTGTCCCTCTTTAATTATATGTGTTATTTGATTTTGAAAATCTTTTGACACTTCATTTTCTATTTTTATTAAATCCCCTATTTGTTTCCATATAAATTTCCAACTTTCTGAATTAATATTTTTAGTATCTATTATGTAAATTGGAAAAATATTATAAATAATTTCTCTATCTTCTCTTAGTGGTATATTCCATCTTATTGGTAAATTTTTTGTTTTTATTAACTCTAAATATATCTTATCTTTAGTTATTAACTTATAAATCTTTTTATAATAATCTTCATTTGCATTTATTGCTTTCATTTTTTTTATTATTATTTTTTTTAGTTCTTTACAGTTATATACTATTCCTATTTTCACAGTATTACTAAATTGATTATTTTTATCAAATATTTCTTCATCATTATTTTCTGAAATAAGATTATTATAAAAATATTTAATAGCTGAAATTACATTCGTTTTTCCACATCCATTTTCCCCTATTAACACATTTAACTGTTTCAAATTCAAATAACATTTTTTTATTGATTTATAATTTTCAATTTTTATTTTTTCTATTCCCATTTTTAATTATATAGTTATAACCTCCTATTAGATATTATTTATCCGTTATCACTTACATCATGTGTCCTATCCATTCTTAATACAAAAAATTTTCCTTCTTTTCTATATCCAAAACATCTTTTAGGATTTTTTCCACATCTAAATTTTTCTATATTTAGATTTTTATATTTAATATCTGAAAACCAATTATTTTTCTTATTATTTGGTTGATATGCTTTATAGCATAATGCTCTATCTATGTATATATCTCCCCATACAATATGATTAACAAAATTATCAAATGTTTCTATACATTCTTGTATTTCATCTACTTCAAAATTTGAAAATCCATATTTTGTTTCAAATTCTGAAAAGTCTAGTCTTGTCCCTTCATAAGCCACTTGTACAAATTGATCCATAGTTATTATTTTATTATATAATAATTGTTTTAAAAAATATTTCAAGCTATACGAAGATTGTACTTTTTTTATTTCTTTTCCTTTTTTTATTTGTAACAATTTATCATTATATATGTCGTTAAAAAAGTTTAATAATATAGCTCCTCTTTCTACTGCTTCTGCTATTGATGTTCCTCCAACATCTTTTGATTGTAATAAATATTTCATATTAAAATCTTGTTTTATTTCTTCATCTTGCAAATCCCAGTAAGGTGGATTATCTGTTATTGATAATAGTATAGATTTCATTCTCGTTATTTGGTCATTATATGGTAATAATCTTAATTCACTGAATTTCATACCTTTTACAATCTCTTTTTTAAATAAATCTGAATGTTTATATATTTTGATATTATTTTTTTGTTTTTTTATAATATAATTTAGGCATTTGAATAATGGTTCTGATTTTTCTAAAAATTCATTTATTGTTAAATACTGATTACATAAAGATTCTTCATTTATAAATGTGTCCATATTAATTCCCCTCTTACATTTTACCAACCTAATAATTCATCTAAATCTTCATCAAATTGATCAAATAATCCCTTTGTTGGATTTTCTATTGTTCCATTTTCTCTAATTTGTATTTTTGTAGGGCTAGATATTTCACTTTCATTTTTTTCAAAAAAATAAATTTGACTTTGTTGTGTATCTATATGTTTTTTATTAATTGCTTTCCTTAATCCATTAAAAATATGGTCGCTATGTGTTTCTATTATAATTTGCAGTCCATTACTTGCTAAAAAGGATAAAAACTCAATTATTTTAGATTGTGCTTTTGGATGTAAATGTATTTCTGGATTTTCTATTACTAATATATCTCCTTGTTTACAAGATAATGCAGCTATTATAATTTGTGCTATGTAACTTACTCCTGTCCCTACATGTTGTGGTCTTAATAATTTTTTACTTTTATTATTTATATATCTAACTCTAATAACATTAACATCTTCTATAATTTCGGCTATTACTTCATAATCCATTATATAATTTAGCCAATAGTTAACTTGATGTGCTAGTGTAACAGCTGTTTCACTATCTTTTATAAATTTTTCTTCTTTTATTTTAAATTCTTTATTTCTACTTAAATAATCAAATGCGTATTCACAATGTATTCCTATTTCTAAATTATTTTCTAAATTTTTTTGATAAAAATCTAGTACGCCTGTTCTGTTTGCTGAAATATAAAGTATTTTGGGAAGTTCTTCTTTTTTTCCATTTCTTTTTAAAATAACTTTATTTTCATTGTCTAAAAATATCTGATTTTTAATTATTTTATCATTAGATAGTTTTAAATTTATTTCAATTTGTTTACTTCCTGTTATTGAATTTTTAACATCATTAAATTCTCCTAATTGTATGTATTGATTGTTTAATGGATTATTATATTTATTATCATCATATTGTTGCATACCTAATAAAATGGATTGAATTAAAGTTGATTTTCCTGAAGAATTTTTGCCTGTTAATAGATTTAAATTATTTAAACTAATGGATATATGGTCAATACACTTAAATCCTTTTACTTCTATTTCTTTTAGCATTTTAATTCCTCCTCATACTTTTTTTCTACCATTTCTAATCTTTTATTTATTCTAGTTGAACTATCTACAGAAACCTCTAAATAATTTATAAATTCTTCTTCATTTAATAATTCTTCTATCGATTTTTTTATTTTATTTTTATCTTCTTTTAAGCATAAACTAAAAAAGTAAAATAAAGTTTCAAATAGTGTCATACTTATTGGTCTTCTTTTAGATGTATATGTTGGTATTCTAAATGCATCTTTACCTAAAGTTTCATAACTTTTTATCATTATATCTTTAAATACTCTTTGTATATAATCTATCTCATACTCAGATGCATCATTTAGAAATTTCATACTATTTCCTAAAAAATCTTCCATATCGCTTTTATATTCTATTACATTTCCATTATTATCTGTTAAAATTCCTTTTTTCCACATAAAGATACTAATTGCTCTTAAAATTATATATCTGTCTTTCATGTGTTTTCCACTAATTGCATTTCCTGTTGCTAATTTAAATTCATCACTTTGTGCTAAATTTTCTAAAAGTTCTGTCGCTTTACCTTGATATAGTGCATTTCTCATTTCTTGTTTATTTAATGGTGTACCTCCTCTATTTACACGGTCAAATATATCAAATCTTACTTGGTCAGGTGTCGGATATTTTATTATTTGTATTATTAACTGAAAGTCTTCTATAGTTGTAGCATATTGTGGGTATTGTTTTTCTAAATCCTTAAATTTCATTTTGTTAATTTGAGGTAATGTTTTTAAATCTCTTAATGCAAATGAATTATCAAGAAATTCAAAAAAAGTTGTTAATCTTTGTCTTCCATCTACTACTATTAATTTTCCATCTTTATTTTCCGCTAAATATATTATAGGCAAAGGTATTCCCATTATTACTGATTCAATTAATTCTGATTGTTGTTTTTTATTCCATACAAAATTTCTTTGAAAAGATGGATCTAATAATATTAAATCTTTTTTATATCTTCTATTTAATTCAAATATTGAATATTGTACTTTTTCTATTTTTATAGTTAAATTTGGATATGAATTTTTATTTTCTGACTCTTCTAATGATAAAGTTTTATATACTTCAATTTCATCATATTCTTCTTCCATTTTGATAATCATTCCCTTCTAAGGTAATACTTGATTTTATAACCATATTTTTTAATTTCATTTTCTTCTTTTTTACTTTTTTATTATATCGAATTATATCGAAAAAATCAATATTTTTATTGTTTAAGTTTTTTTTAATTATAGAATGTTTATTTATGAAAAAATATATTTAAAAATACTGAATTATCTATTTCAATTGGTAAATAATTCTTTTTTATTAAATATAAAATTTGAAAAAAACCAAAACTTAAATTTTATTGTTTTAAGTTTCGGTTTTTAGTTATATTTACTCTCTAGAAGAATCTGATTCTACCTTTTTAGCATTAATAGCATTTGAAACAATAATCAATATAAATCCACAAACTAATAATATTAATCCATAATTCATAATCTTATCAAAAATATCTGTAATAATTTTTTTTATTACCTCTGATATCGAATTATTTAATATTAGTAAATTCTCTATCTTTATTTTTGAATTTATAAATAGATTTACTATTATATAAAAAATACCATTAGCAGTTAATACAGTTCCTAATTGTGATATTGCTTTTATTATATTTTTGCAATTTACTATTAAGATAATTACTACCATAATAGCTATTGTTATAATAGATATTTTTTTAGCCATATCTACAATTTTATTTAGTTTATTTAATATGTTATTTATATTTGTTTCATATTTTGTATGTGAAATTTTTTCTTTGTATTCATTACATATAGTTTCTACATATTGATCTATGGAATTTTGCTGTACTGTATTTATTTTTGTATTTCCTAATGATTCTTTAATATTATTTCTTAATTTATCTTCTATCTCAGTTGTATCTACAGTTTGATTTGTTCCATCATAGATATTTGAAATTATAATTTTTGTGTCATTTTTTATTTTTTCATCAGATATTATATTTTCCATTACATTTTCTTCAAAACCAGATTGTGGTATATAATTTTCAAAACTTGATTTTGCTTCTTCTTTTATTTTTGCATAGTATCCTGTTTCTTCAAATTTATTTAATATATATTCTTTGCTTAATATTGTTGAAGTAGCTAAATTTATAAATATTAATATGCTTATAGAAACCATTAGTATTATACTTAATATTATTTTTAATATTTTAATTAATATGTTCATTTATGGGTATCCTCCTATTTTTCCAATTCAGCATATACTACATATCTTTGTGTTGCATATCCTATATTGTTAAATGGATAACATGTATATACCATTAATATTTCTTTTTCTTTTTGGATTGGTAATTTGTCTACTTCGGTTTCTTTTATTAATTGCATATCATAAATTTTATATGTATATTCTCCATAACTAGTTGTAACTTTTATTTCATTTCCTATTTGTAATTCTGAAAATCTTCTAAATACATTTTTAGAATTATGCCCCATATATATTATGGAACCTCCTTCTCCAGGAAAATAACTTCCACTTGTGTGTCCTACTCCTTTTTTTAATATCTCTAGGGTATCTCCTAAATAAACAGGAAGATTTACATCAATTTTTGGTATTTCAATAGTTGCATATTGAGTACCATATTTAGGATAATTTATTAATGTATTCGTTGTTACATCTATTTCAGTTTGTTTTTGTTCACTCATATTTTCTACTTTTATTGCTACTTGATTTACTAGTTGTATTGCATTATCTATTTCTTGCCCTAAAAATAGATTTATTGCAATTAAGACTATCGCTACAATCAATAAAGCAACTATTACATCTATAATAGTTGCCTTTATTGTTCTTTTCATAAAATAAATTATGCTCCTATTCTTTTTTTAGCAATAACTGTTGCAGCTAGGGCAATTACTGCTACTGAAGAAACAACTAAAACTGTGTTTACACTATTTCCTGTGTAAGCTAATTTTCCAGTTTCACCTAATGTTGCAACAACTTCACCATTAGAATTTGTTATTGTAGCAACACCATCACTAAATGATATACTTAAACCAGCTTCACTTGCAGCAGATTGTGCAAGATTTTTTACTTTATTTTTAGCTTCACTAGACAAATCATTTATATTTGTTACGCCTTCTTCTTGCATTACTGAAACAGCTCCGTTAGCATCTGCTAATATTGCATTAGCTTGTTCATCTGATACAGGATTTGAGTTTAAATATCTTTGCATTTCAACTTTTTGTCCTGATGTCATTCCATATCCACTTAATAGTGCATATATTTGATCTGCTAATGTAGAGCTTGTTGCTGCTTTTACTCCACTTAGTGTTAGCATAGTTATAATCATTATTAATGCCACAATTGTTAAAGTTTTTTTCATTTTATCTTCCTCCCTTTTTTTAAACTAATATTATTATAACATTGGATATTTTTTTATGCAATAGTTTTTTTAAAAAAATTTTAATATTTTAAATTATCTGATTAATAATATTGCTAAACACTACTTTTTCTTATATAATTCATCATTTTACTAGCTATTAATAATATTCCTAAAACAAAAGTTGCACCAGTTAAAGTACCTAATGCATCAATACAAACATCAAATATTCTAGGAGTTCTTCCTCCTCCAGTAATTCCTTGGTGTAATTCATCAGTTATAGCATACATAAGTCCAAATAAGCAAGTAATTATAATTCTTTTATACCATTTAACATTATATGTACTAAGAAAAGCCATCATCATAATTCCTGAAATCATATATATAGTAAAATGTGCTGTTTTTCTTATAAATGGTTGACTCTTTTCTACAATTTGATTTTTTTCTTTCTCAGTTAGATTTTTTGTTTTTGGATAAATATCTACAATCTGTCTCATTAC
>CANQTJ010000036.1 GCA_947626705.1 uncultured Clostridia bacterium
TTTCCCTCATTGTTTTCATATAAAGAATATAATAGATTACCATCATTATCTATTAGAACTAATTTTGTAGTTGTAGATCCTGCATCTATTCCTAAATAGCAGTTTCCTTCATAAGTAGAAAGTTCTTTTTTGTTGATTTTTGTTTTATTATGTCTACTTTTAAAGTTGTCATAATCTTCTTTATCCTTAAATAAAGGTTCCAATGGTTGAGTTGTATTATCTTGAGATTTTCTTAAAATTTCTATTTTTTCCTTTAAATTTTCAACTGAAATTATATCTTTATCTAAAGAATCAAGAGCAGCCCCTTTAGCTACTAATAAATGAGCTTCTTCAGGAATTATAATTTCTTCTGGTTTTAATCTTAGAGTTTCTATAAATCTTGTTCTTAATTCAGAAAGATAATTTAAAGGTCCTCCTAAGAAAGCGACCTTTCCTCTAATAGGTCTACCACAAGCTAAACCACTTATTGTTTGATTTACAACAGCTTGAAAAATAGATGCTGCTATATCTTCTTTAGCTGCTCCTTCATTTATTAATGGCTGTATATCAGTTTTTGCAAAAACACCACATCTTGAGGCAATTGGATATATTGTTTTATAATTTTTTGCTAATTCATTTAATCCTGATGTATCTGTATGTAATAATGTTGCCATTTGGTCTAAAAATGCACCTGTTCCTCCGGCACATGTTCCATTCATTCTTTGTTCAATTGATTTATCAAAATAAATTATTTTAGCATCTTCTCCACCTAATTCAATAACAACATCAGTTTCAGGAATATATTTTTCAACAGCTCTCTTGCAAGAAACTACTTCTTGAATAAATTGTACACCAAGAAATTTACTTACAGACATTGCTCCTGAACCAGTAAGGGCTATAGTAAACTGATTATCTGGAAACATTTTAATTAAGTTTTCTAATACATTACAAACTGTATTTTTGGTGTCAGAAAAGTGTCTTTGGTAATTTTTATAAATTGTATTTTTATCTTTATCCATAATTATTATTTTTACAGTTGTTGAGCCGACGTCTAATCCAATATGTAGAGTTTCTTTCATTTTCATTACCCCTTTTTATAAATATACATTTTTATTTTAGCATAATATTACTATTTGAATTTTTATATTTAAGTAAGTTTATAAAAGATAATTTTTTTGTCTGTATAGCTTTATTTTATACGGAAAATAGCTTTTTGTCAAAAGGTAAAAACTAAAATTAAATATAAGGTTAGTTTAATGATATAAGTTAATAAAATATTAAATAATTATTAAAAATATTATAAAATATTATAAGATATTTTTTTGCATATTTTGGACAAACAAATAATACAATTGAATATAAATAAAAAATAGGGAGGGAGTTATGAAAAATAAAAAAATTATTTTACTATTTGTAATTTTATTAATTATTATTTTTATTGTTGGTTTTTTTAGTATTAAATACGTAAAAAATAAAAAGACACAGGAAATTCAAGAAGAATATATACCAGAAGAAGAAATATCAGAAGAACAATTTAGAGAAACGATAGTAAGTTTGTATTTTCCAGATAAAGAAACAAATATGTTAAAACCAGAAGCAAGACTTGTTAATGTTAAACAATTAATACAATCTCCATACAATATGTTAATTGAATTATTAATAGAAGGGCCTAAAAATGATAAATTAAAAAAGATAATACCAGAAAATACAAAGTTACTAAATTCCTCATTAGAAGGAGAATGCTTAATTTTAGATTTTTCAAGTGATTTATTAAATTATAATAAACAAGATAGTAAAGAAAAAGAAAATTTAATAAATTCAATAGTTAATACTGTTACAGAATTAACAGAAGTAAATAAAGTTAAATTTTTAATTAATGGGCAGACAGATGAAAATTTAAAAGATGAATATATAAGAAAATAAAAATAAAATTATATAAAATATTATTTTAATATTTTATATAATTTTATATATTTCATAAATCCATTAAAATTTCTTAAAAAATGTTCTACTTCATTTAATGAATTTAATGTATTTGTTTTGCAAGTTTTAAATGTTAATTTCTTTTTTTTAGGAGGGGGATTTTTTTTATCTCCTCTTTTTTCACTGTCATAATTGTTGATATTTTCTAAATGCTGAGTGTTTTCACATCTGTATAAAGTTGGCATAATATTTTTTATCCTTTCTTTTTAGTTTATATATAATATTCAATATAATTTATTATGTACTTGTTTTTTAAATAATTTTATTATATATTATAAGTTGTAAATTAAGTTAAAAATTAATATAGGAATTAAGTATGGATATAATATTAAAAGAAAATGAAAGAATAGATGATTTAGAATTTAATAATTTAAAAATAATTCAAAATAAAAATGGCTTTTGTTTTGGAATAGATGCCGTTTTACTTTCAGATTTTGCTAAAAGTATAAAAGAGGGTTCTAATGTAATTGATTTGGGAACTGGAACAGGAATTGTTTCTATTTTATTAAGTAAAAAAACAAATTTAAATAAAATAATTGGTGTAGAAGTTCAAAAAGAAGTATATGATATGGCTTCTAGAAGTGTAAAATTAAATGATTTGGAAAATAAGATAGAAATAATAAATGAAAATATTTTAAATTTAGGGAGTATTTTTAAGAAAAATTCATTTGATGCAATTGTAACCAATCCGCCATATAAAAAACAAAATACAGGAATTGTAAATGAAAAAGAAAATAAGTTGATTTCTAGACATGAAATTTTAGCAAATTTGGAAGATTTTATAAAAGTATCATCGCAATTGTTAAAAGATAAAGGTGATTTTTTTATGGTACATAGACCTGATAGATTAGTAGATATATGTTCTTTAATGAGAAATTATAAAATTGAACCTAAAGAAATAAGATTAGTTTTTTCAAATAAAAACAATCCTCCAAAAATGGTTTTAATTAAAGGAGTAAAAAATGCAAAAGAGTATTTAAAATTTAGAGAGAATTTATATATTTATAAAGATAATAATGTATATACTGATGAAATTTTAAGAATATATGGTAAAATTAAGTAAAATAGAAAAGAGGAGAATTGATTTGCAAGAGATAAATAAAACAGGAACATTATATATTGTTGCAACTCCAATTGGAAATTTGGAGGATATAACTTTAAGAGCAATAAGAATTTTAAAAGAAGTGGATTTAATTGCAGCTGAAGATACTAGACATACTTTGAAATTATTAAATCATTTAGAGATAACAAAGCCTTTAATTAGTTATCATAGACATAATGAAGAGATAAAATCTGATGTTTTAATACAAAAATTAAAGGAAGGAAATAATATTGCATTAGTATCTGACGCAGGAACTCCTGGAATTTGTGATCCAGGAGAAGAAATTATAAAAAGATGTATACAGTTAGAAATAAATATAGTACCAATTCCAGGTCCATGTGCAATCATTAATTCTCTTATTTGTTCAGGAATAGATACAAAGGAATTTACTTTCTTAGGTTTTTTACCTTTAAATAAAAAATTAAGAAAAAATAAATTAGATGAAATAAATAAATCAAATAAAACTATAATAATTTATGAAGCACCACATAAATTATTGGCAACATTGCAAGATTTAAAACAAGTATTAAATCAAGATAGAAAGATTGTTTTAGCAAGGGAAATTACTAAGATACATGAGGAGTTTATTAGGGAAAATATAGATAATTTAATTGCACGAACAGAAAATATTAAGGGAGAAATTGTTTTAATAATTGAGGGAAATAATATACAAGAAGATAATGAGCTAAATAACTTAAGTATAGAGGAACATTATAAATATTATGAAAATAAAGGATTTTGCAAAAAAGATATAATAAAACAGATTGCTAAAGATAGAAATGTAAATAAAAATGAGATATATAAACAATTTATATAAAAATAGTTTATTAAAAAAAGTGAAAATATTATTTTTCACTTTTTTCATGTAAAATGTTTAATTCTTGACAGCATTTATCACATACTAATTTATTTTTATATTCAGTCAAGTTTTCTGTATTTCCACAAAAAATACAGTTTGGCTCATATTTTTTTAAAACTATAGAGTTTCCACTTACATAGATTTCAATTGGATCTTTTTCGACAATATTAAATTGATTTCTAATTTCAATTGGAATAACAACTCTACCTAGTTCGTCAACTTTTCGTATGATTCCAGTAGCTTTCATGTTTTTCCTCCTTAATGTTACTTTTTACAATTCCCATTGTTAATATACATTAATATAACATAAATAATTTTTTTGGTCAATTAAAAAGTAATAAAAAATTAAAACAAATAATAAAATTGTTTAGGTGATTTTGATGTTAAATATAGTTTGGCCAATATTTATAATAATATCTATTATTTTTTCCATATTTTCAGGAAATATAAAAAATTTAAATAATTCTATTTTTGAAAGTGTAAATAATGCAGTAAATTTAACAATAACTTTATTAGGAACGATGTGTTTATGGAATGGAATAATGCAAATTGCTAGTAAAACTTCTGCAATGAAAAAAATTAGTAATTTTTTAGGGCCTTTTATGAAATTTTTATTTCCAAAATTAAAAAAGGAAGATAAAGTATATCAAGAAATTTCAATGAATATGATTGCAAATATTTTGGGGTTGGGGAATGCAGCTACTCCATTGCGGAATTAAAGCTATGAAATCAATGCAAGAAAATAATAAAGATAAAAAAGTTTTAACAAATGATATGGCAACTTTTATTGTTTTAAATACAGCGTCTATACAAATTATACCAACAACTGTAATAGCAATAAGAAATTCTTTAGGTTCTGAAAATCCAACTGCAATAATATTTCCTGTTTGGATAGCTACTATTTGTGCAGCAATTGCTGGTGTAATTTCTGTAAAAATTTTTATAAAAATAGGAAATATGAAAAAATATTGAAATAGTTTTTTTAGGTAAAAAATAATTTAGAAGGGAATGGAAAAAATGAAATTTATAGATTTTTTTTCTAATATTGCAATGCCATTAATGATAATTATTATTGTATTATATGGTGTAGTCGAAAGAAAGAAAGTTTTTGATATTTTTTTAGATGGTGCAAAAGAAGGGATAAGCACAGTTTTTAATATTTTTCCAACATTAGTAGGATTATTTTTTGCTATTGGTGCATTAAGAAGTTCTGGAATTATAGATTTTATAATTAATATTTTAACACCGCTATTTAATACTTTAAATTTTCCTACTGAAATATTGCCTTTAGCACTTATTAGACCTATTTCAGGCAGTAGTTCTATTGCTGTAGCAACAGATATTATGAATAACTTTGGTGTAGATTCTAATATTGGATTTTTGGCTTCTGTTATTATGGGTTCTACAGAAACTACTGTTTATACAATTGCAGTTTATACAAGTAGTGTAGGTATTAAAAATACTAGATTTGTATTAAAAGCAGCATTAATAGCAGATTTTGTAGGAATATTAACGAGTATAATTGTTTGTCGAATTTTGTCATAATTTTTTTGTTGACATTTTATGTATAATGATGTAAAATAGAAAAAAGATTGGAGGTTATATGTTTTTTAAAATCATATTATTTTTTTCACTCTTTTTTATAATCAAAAAAATTATCATAAAAATTTTATCAAAAAAAATTCTGAAAAAAATTCAATAAAAATAATTAGTCATTAATTTTGTAGGGAAAATATTTTTCATTTATATTCCCCCAATAATATATTATGATAATGGAAGTTTTTATAGTTTTTTGTGTCCCACTATTCTTTCATAAGTTTTTTATATTTTCCCTACAATTAAATATATATTATCTATGATATGTTTCACCATTAGATATTTTAAAGCTTCTAAATAATTGTTCTAATAAAAATATTCGTATTAATTGATGAGGAAATGTCATTTTAGAAAAGCATATTTTTTCATCACATAAATTTAATATTTTATCATTTAGACCTAAAGAGCCACCAATTATAAAAGTAATTTGACTAGATTGCATAGAAATATTTTCAATGTTTTTAGAAAATTCCTCAGATGAAAATTGTTTTCCTTTTAAATCTAAACATATAGTATAAGAATCTTTTTTTATATGATTTATAATATTAGAACATTCTTTATCTTTTATACTTTTTTCAATATTTATGTTTAATTTATCAGGTATTTTTTCATCAGGTAATTCTAATATATTTAATTTGCAATATTTTGATAATCTTTTTGAATATTCATTAATAGAATCTTTAAAAAATTTTTCTTTTATTTTTCCAATACATATTATATTTATTGATAACATTTTTTTCTCTTTCTTTATAAGAATTTATTATATTATAAGATTATATTATAGGAAAGTTCTCCGAGTTTCCTATAATATAAAGCATTTCACAGAAAAATTGCTATACAATTTTTCGCGGACGAACAAAGAAGCAGACTTTAGGAAATTTTTTGGATTTTTATAATATATAATAGCTTATGTATATTAAAATGATATAACATTACCAGGAGTATCTCTGTTTGCAACACTTAGTTTTAAAGAGTTTTCTTTATGATTACTTGATATAATTTCATCTATTACTGTTTTATATGCAAGTTCAGGAAAGTTACTTTCTTTACTTAAATGACCAAGCATTGCTTGTTGTAAGCCAGAATTTAAAAGATGCGAAATGGTTTTTCCAGCTAATTCATTTGATAAATGCCCAATTGGCCCTGATATTCTAGATTTTAGTGTATATGGATATCTAGAAAATTTTAATATTTCTGGATCATAGTTTGACTCTAATAACACGAAAATGCTATCTTCTAAATTTTTTAAAATTCCATTTGTAATATGACCAATATCTGTTGCTATACTAATTTTTTTGTTATCTTTAAACATACTAAAACCACAAGGATTCACAGCATCATGTGGAATCGCAAATGGTTTTATTTGTATATCACCAATTTCAAATTTTTCTTCAATTGTAAATTTTTTAATATTTTTTTCTGATATTTTTTCTTTTTGTTTTGGCATTGCATCTAATGTTTTCTGATTTACGAATACAGGTAAATCATATTTTTTAGCGAATGTACCTAGTCCTTGAACATGGTCTGAATGTTCATGTGTTATAAGTATTCCATTAATTGAAGCTGGATCGATTTCTAAATTATTTAATGCTGTTTCTATTTTTTTGCTACTAACACCAACATCAATTAATAGTTTGGTATTTTCAGATTGAACAAGTAGACTATTGCCACTACTACCACTATATAAACTACAAAAATTAAACATTTTATTCTTCCTTTAATTTATTCTTTTATTCTTTGTATATTAGCTCCTATTTTCCTAAATTTTTCTTCAATGTTTTCATATCCTCTATCAATATGATTTAAGTTGTAAACTTCTGTTGTTCCATTTGCAGAAATACCAGCAATAATTAATGCTGCTCCAGCTCTTAAATCTGTAGAATAAACAGGACTACCAAATAATTCATCTACTCCTTCAAATACTGCTGACTTTCCTTGAGCAGTTATTTTTGCACCCATTTTATTTAATTCATCGGTATATTGAAATCTTGATTCCCATATACTTTCGTTAATAATGCTTGTACCATTAGCAGTAGCTAATACTACTCCCATTTGTGGTTGTAAGTCTGTTGGAAATCCAGGATAAGGTAAAGTTTTTATATTAGCTTTAGAAGGTCTTTTACTATACCATACTCTAATACTATCACCATTATCTTCAACATTTCCACCTATTTCTAAAATTTTTGCAGTAATTGAATCTAGATGTTTTGTTATACAATTTTTTATAAGTAAATCACCTTTTGATGCAATTGCAGCTAACATGAATGTACCTGCTTCTATTTGGTCAGGTACAATAGAATATGTGCTGTTTCCATTTAGTTTTTCTACACCATTAATTTTTATAACATCAGTACCTGCGCCTCTTATATCTGCTCCCATTGTATTTAAGAAATTTGCTACATCTACAACGTGTGGTTCTTTAGCTGCATTATCTATTATTGTAGTACCTTTTGCTAAAACAGAAGCTAACATTATGTTTATAGTAGCACCTACAGAAACTATATCCATATATATAGAATTTCCATTTAAACAATTTGCTTTTGCGAATATTGTTCCTTTTCCGACTTCTACATTAGCTCCTAAAAGTTCAAAGCCTTTAATATGTTGGTCTATAGGTCTTGAACCTAATTTGCATCCACCAGGCATTCCTACTTCTATTTCTCCCATTCTTCCAAGCATAGCACCAATTAGATAATAAGATGCTCTGAATTTACTTGTTAAATCTAAGGGAGCTTTTGTGGTAGTTATATTTCGTGTATCTATTGTTATTTCATTTTTATTATTCCAAGTTATTTTGGCTCCTAGTTCTTCTAATATTTTGCATGAGATTTGAACATCACTTATATTTGGTAAGTTATTTATTGTGCATATTCCATTGATTAAAAGAGTAGCAGGTAAAATTGCTACAGCGGCATTTTTTGCTCCATTTATTTCTACTTCACCTTTTAAGGGTGTTGGTCCTGTTATTACTAGTTTTTCCAATTGAACTCCTCCTAAGTTTAGATTGTATGTTTAGAATATACCATAAAGAGTGAAGTATTTCAAGTGTTAGAAAATATTATTTATTTTTAGCAGTTATTAAACCATTGTTAGCAAAGAATTCTAATAATTTAAATTTAAACTTAATTTCATAATTAGAATTATTGGATATTAGTGAATATTCTTCATCTGATAGACTATTTTTTAAATCTTCTTTTGATTCTTCAGGAACAACTCCAGAAGATATATCTACAAAACAAAGAGAAGGGAACATTACACACCACCAATTTTTTCCTTGAGCACTTCCAATTTTTACTCTTAAAGCATCATATAGTCCAGCTGGAAGTGTAATATCACCATATTCTTTTGTAGGAAATTCAAAATTTCCTATTTCTATATTAACATTATATAAAAACCCTTCATCTTTTATTGTTTGTAATGCTATTTGCTTAAATTCATCAAGATGTTGTGAAGCAATATTAATTGCTTCTTGTTTTGAAGAACAGTTTGTACATATTTCTTTCATATAAATTAGTAGATTATCTCTAACTTTATATTTTAAAGCTTGATCTTCGTCACTATCACTATTTGCAATTACATGTAATCTAAAAACACTATTACTAATATCAGACGAAACAGCTTCTGTATATGAAATTGCGCTAACTAAAGTATATAAAAATAATAATAAACTTAAAATAATCATTATTCCTATTTTGGAATTTTTAATATTGTTTAAAAATTTTTTCATAAGTTACCTCCTATAAACTTTTTTTCTAAAATATTCTTTAAATTAATTATTTACAAAATGTATAAAATTATACATTCTTTGAAAATTCTTATTTAATTTATTTTAAATTCTATGTCGGAAAAAGTCGATGAAATATTTTTGAAATATTTTTGAAATATTATTGACATATAAAAAAATAGATGGTAAAATTTACCAGTATTTGGAAATTAAATAATCGAAAGAAAAAGATTTCTTTATGAAATTGAAAGGAATGATTTATTAATGTTAAAAGATAATAAAGAAAAAGTATGTTTATTTTTTGCTAGTGATTATCATTTTGAAATGATAAGTTTGCCTTATATTAATAAGAAGTTAAAGGAAGATAAAAATGTTATAGTAATAACAGAAAATGATTTAAATGGGAGTATTAATAAATTATTATCAAATATAAATTTAAATGTAGAAGACAAAGACAAGATATCAAAAATTGATTGGAATAATAATAATCTTAACAAAATTAATGAAATTAAAAATGCAAAAGAAATAGGAAAGGAAACAGTAGTTTTTGTAAAAGGTAGAGCAAATTATATAAATAATATTAATGATGCTATAAAGGATTTAATAGATATAGATGAAACAAATATAATAGATTGTTATGATATTAATGAGGTAGAAAAAGATATTTCGAATATTGCGAAAAATTATGATAGAGTATTATCAACATCAGGTATTGAAAAATTGTTGTAAATTTTAGTATTATTTTATTTATAAAATTATTCTAATATATTATTTTATTGTGTCTTTATTATTTTTAGGGCTGATTAGTAGTGATTAAATGGTATATTTTATTCTGTGTTACAAGATAATGGTTTATTTTTAATTAAATTATTTAAAAACTATTATTTTGTAACTGTTTTGTTGAAAAAAGATAAAAAAGACTTGATAAATTTATAAAAATATTATATAAGTATATAATATAATAAAAGTTGAAAGGATGATTTTATGGATAATTCATTGGAAGAAGTAAAAAGTATATTAAAAAAATATAATCAAGAACATATTTTAAATAGATATGAAATGTTAGATGAAAGAACACAAAAAAAATTAATAGAGCAAATTTTAAGTATTGATTTTGAATTAATAAATAGTTTATATAATGATACTAAAAAAAGTCAAGTTAATGATGATAAAATAGAACCAATGGAATATTTAGATAAATATAAATTAAATGATAAATATAAATATTATGAAAATATTGGTAAACAGGCTATTAAAAATGGTAAATTAGCAGCAGTAACAATGGCTGGAGGACAAGGGACAAGATTAGGACATAATGGCCCTAAAGGAACGTATGATATTGGATTAGATTCTCATAAATCTTTATTTGAATTATTATGTGATTATTTAAAAAGTGAAGGAAAAAAATACGGTGTTACAATACCATGGTTTATAATGACAAGTAAGGAAAATAATGAAGAAACATTAGCCTTTTTTGAAAAAAATAAATATTTTGGATATCAAAAAGATAAAAATATATTCTTTTTTATGCAAGGGGAATTACCAATGGTAGATACAGAAGGTAAAATACTAATTGGTGAAGACGGATTAATAAAGTTAGCTGCTGATGGACATGGTGGAATATATGAATCTTTAGTAAAAAGTGGTATGGTAGAAAAGATGAAACAATTAGACATTGAGTGGATATTTATAGGAGGCGTAGATAATTGTTTAGTTAAGATGGTTGATCCAGTATTAATGGGAGTTGCTATTGATAAACAAGTTACAGTTGCATGTAAATCAATAGTAAAAGCAAATCCACATGAAAAAGTAGGAGTATTTTGCAAGAGAAATGGAAAACCAGGTGTTATAGAATATTCAGAGATTACTGATGAAATGGCAGAAGCGGTAGATAGTGATGGAGAACTTTTATATGGAGAATCACACATCCTTTGCAATTTATTTAATATAGAAGCAGTAGAAAGAATGGGAAAAACACCTTTACCATATCATAGTGCATATAAGAAAGCTAAATTTATTGATAAAAATGGAGATTTAGTTGTTCCAGATTCACCTAATGCTTATAAATTTGAAGCATTTTTGTTTGACGCATTTGGTGAAGTTGATGATATGGCTATTTTAAGGGTAAAAAGAGAAGAAGAATTTGCTCCAGTTAAAAATTCAGATGATGCTGGTGTTGATTGCCCAAGTACTGCTAGACAATTGTATGAAAATTTTTATAATTTAAGTAAATAAGGTTAGTAAATCAGGAATATAGCTTAATATAAAATTTTTGATTTTAAAATATTTATGTCGAATTTTGACGATGAAAAAACATTGCAAAATTCGACTTTTTATAGTATTATATAAAATATATTTAATTCAAAATTTAGTTCAAATTTAATCTAAAAAAATTCCATTAAAATTATATTAAAGTATGAAAGGAAAGTGATAAAAATAAAAAATAAAATTAACTATCAAATAAATATTGACAATTCAGAAGAAAAAATTTATAATATATTAAATAGAAGTAATATAAAAATATTTACTTATGAAGATTACTTAAAATATCAAAAATTTATTAAAGCAAAAACACGTGATATAGCAAACATTAATGGAGTTCAAGAAGAAAGTGAAACATATTTATTAAAAGATACTGTAAATAATAAACACAAGGAAAATAAAATAAAAAATGAAAATGATAAAATCTGTAGAAAAATGCTAGATATAAAAATAGAAGCAGTACAATTTATAAATAAAATAATTCATACAAATTATAAAGAAAATGAAATAGAAAAATATAATAGAAGTTTTGTAACAGCAGACTTAGAAAACAGAGAATCAGACATAGTATATAAGGTAAAAAATAAAAATATATTTTTCTTAATAGAACATCAAACAAAAAAAGACAGAAGTATGGCGTGGAGAATGTTAGAATACTCAATGGAAATAATAAAAAGTGCAATAGATTATAAAAAAATAGGACAAAAAGATTATAAGCTACCATTAGTAATATACACAGGAAAAGAAAAATGGGATATAAAAAAAGATATAGTACAAATGCAGGAAAAGTTAGAAGGAAGAAAAGAACTAAAATTTGGAAAATATGCAATATATGATATAAATAATCACACAGAAGAAGAATTACTAAAAGAAAAAACATATTTATCAAAATTTATGCTAATAGAAAAATACAAAAAAGGTGGAGATTTATCAAATTGTATAGATAGTATAGTAAAAGAAATTAATAAAAACAAAAATGAATATATAGGTAAGGGAAAAGACGTATTATTAATAATGATTGACAAAATTGTGAAAAGAAAATTAGGAGAAGAAAAAGCAAAAGAAGTAATAAAAAAATTGAGAGGAGAGAAAAAAGAAATGTTACAAATATTAGAAACGATAAGAGAAGAAAATGAAGAAATAAGACAGGAAGGAAGGATGCAAGGTAGAAGAGAAGGTATTAGGTATAGTAAAAAAATTATAATAAGAGAAATGTTAAAAAGAAATATGCCAATCGATTTAATATCAGAGATAACGCATACGGCCCAAAAGACAATAATTAAAG
>CANQTJ010000037.1 GCA_947626705.1 uncultured Clostridia bacterium
ATCAAATTGTATAGATAGTATAGTAAAAGAGATTAATAAAAACAAAAAGGAATATATAGACAAGGGAAAAGACGTAATATTAATAATGATTGACAAAATTTTAAAAGAAAAATTAGGAGAAGAAAAGACAGAATTAATAATAAAAGAAATGAAGGGAGAAGAAAAAGAAATGTTACAAATATTAGAAACAATAAGAGAAGAAAATGAGGAAATAAGACAAGAGGGAATAAAGACTGGAAAACAGGAAGGAAGACAAGAAGAAAAAATGAAAATAATAAGAGAAATGTTAAAAAGAAATATGCCAATTGATTTAATATCAGAAATAACACACTCAACAAAAAAATCAATATTAAAAATAGCTAAATTTTAAGGATTTGTTATATCAATGGAATTAATGAATATAGAATCTCATTAATAATTTTTATTTCAAAAATATTAATATATATACAAAATATAATTTAATATAATAATGTGCATTAATATGGGTATTATAGTACTAGACATAAAAACATTTTTTAGAATTAAAAGCAATATGACTAATTAGAATTAAAGAGGAGGTAGATTATGGAATTAAAATTAAATTCTGAAAATTTTGAAAATGAAGTTTTAAATTCAAATGAGCCTATATTAGTAGATTTTTATGCTGATTGGTGTGGACCATGTAAGATGATGGCACCAGTTATAGAAGAACTTGCAAATGATTTACAGGGAAAAGCAAAAGTTGGTAAAATTAATATAGATGAAAATGAACAACTTGCAGAAAAATATAATGTTATTAATATTCCAACTATTGTTATTTTTAAAGATGGCAAAGAGGCTAAAAGATTTATAGGTGTAAGGGATAAAAGTGAATTATTAAATGAAATTTAATGTTTTTTATATCTGTTTAGAGAGTTCGTTTTTATTTGATTTTTAATTTTTTAATGCTTTTAAAAACTGAATTTTTAAACAGATATATTTTTTTTAAATGGTATATTATAAAAAAGTATTTACAAATAATTATACTTAATGTAAACTATTATTGATGAAAAAAAGAATAAAATGTTGAAAAATAATTACAAATGTTCCAAAACTACATTTGTGTAAAAGAAGGGAAAGAGTAACTATGAAAAAAATTTTATGTATCATTTTAGTTTTAAGTATATTATTGTCAATGCTTTTTTTATATAATATTTTAGGAAAAAAGAATAATAAAGTACAAGAAACATTTATGACATATATATCATTAATAAATGAGCAAAAATATGAAGAAATGTATAATATGATTTCAGAAACTGCAAAGTCATCAATATCAAAAGAAGATTTTATTAAAAGAAATAAAAATATTTATGAAGGAATAGATGCAGTAAATATAAATGTAGATATAACAGATGTAAAAAAAGAAAAAGAAGTTACAAAACTTACATATAATGAAAATATGTCTACATCAGCAGGTAATATAAATTTTTCTAATATTGTAAAAATAGTAAAAGAAAATAAAGAATATAAAATTAATTGGTCATCAAGTTTGATATTTCCTGAACTAAGGAATACGGATAAAGTTAGAATATCATCAATAGAAGCAGAAAGAGGAGAAATACTTGACAGAAATGATGAAAAATTAGCATCAAATGGAAATATATCTAAAGTTGGAATTGTGCCTGGAAAATTAGGAGAAAATAAAGAAGAAGAAATTTTAAAAATATCAGAATTATTGGGGGTTTCAACGGATTATATAAATTCACAAATTTCAGCATCGTATGTACAAGATGATACATTTGTACCAATAAAAAAAGTTTCTGCAGATAACACAGAATTAAAAGAAAAATTATTAGATATTCCAGGAATAATGATAACAAGTGAAGCATCAAGAGTATATCCATTAGGAGAAGAAATTGCACATTTAATAGGATATGTTCAACCAATAAATGAAGAAGAATTAAAAGAAAATGCAGGAAAAGGATATAATTCAGATAGCTTAATAGGAAAAACTGGGCTAGAGTTTGCTTATGAAGATACTTTAAGGGGAATAGATGGTGTAGAAATTTACATAGAAGATGAAAATGGAAATAGATTAAAAACTTTAGCAAAGCAAGATAAAAAAGATGGAAAAGATGTAAAACTAACCATAGATAGCAATATACAAAAACAAGTATACAATCAAATGAAAGAAGATAAAGGATTTTTCGTTGTAATGCAACCTAAAACAGGAGAAATATTTGCTTGTGTTAGTACACCTTCATATAATTCAAATGATTTTGTGTTAGGTATAACAAATTCACAATGGGATGCTTTAAATAATGATGAAAGTAAACCCTTATATAATAGATTTTTACAAAGCTATTGTCCAGGTTCAACATTTAAGCCAATTACAGCTGCTATAGGTTTAACAACTGGAAAATTAACAACAGATACAACTTTTTCTTATTCAGGTTTAAGTTGGCAAAAAGATAAAAGTTGGGGTAGTGATTATATTACAACATTAACCGAGTATGGTGGAACAAAAAATATAGCTAATGCTTTAATTCATTCAGATAATATATTTTTTGCACAAGCAGCACTTCAAATTGGAAGTAAAACTTTTTGTGAAAGCTTAGATAAGTTAGGATTTAATGAACAAATAGATTTTCCTTTGACATTGAAAAAATCACAGTATTCTAATTCAGACAAAGCTATGTCAACAGAGAAAAAATTAGCAGATTCAGGATATGGACAAGGAGATATTTTAGTAAATCCAATACATATTGCATCAATTTATTCAGCATTTGCTAATGAAGGAAATATGGTAAAACCATATATTGAATATAAAGAAAATGGAGCAATAGAGTATCTAAAAGAAAATGTTTTTACAGTAGATGTAGCTAATACTATAAAAGAAGATTTAATACAAGTAGTAGAAAATCCAGAAGGAACTGCAAATGATATGAAAATAAATGGAATTACAATAGCGGGTAAAACTGGGACAGCGGAATTAAAAAATTCTATGAATGATACAGAAAGTGGAACTTTAGGATGGTTTAATTGCTTTACAATAAATTATGAATCTAATGATATGCTAATTGTTAGTATGGTTGAAAATACTCAAGATAATAGAGATGGTGGAAGTCATTATTTGATTAAAAAAATTAGAAGTTTATTTGTAAAATAAATTCTTTTTTGACTATATTTGAGTCTAGAAAGGATAAAAGTAAAATGGAAAATAATAAAGATTGGGAAGAATTAGAGGAATGGCAAAAAGAGCAGGAATTAAAACTTAATAACAATGAAAAATATTACAAAAATGCTTTTAATAAAAATAAAATAAAAGAAGTGAACATATTTTCAAAAACATTTAATTTTGCAACAAAATCAATATCTAGTATAATTGTTATAATATTTATTATTGCATTAATTTTAGCAATGGCATATATATACACGTTATTTGCAACAGTTGCTCCACAAAATACCTCAAAATATTTACAAAAAATATACAGAGGAGAAAAATTTGAGGTAATAGAGGATTATAGTCAAAAAAATAGTAATGGAAAAGGATTATATATTTTAAGTCCAAAAAGCAATAAAGAAATAATATTTAAGGCTTATAATGGAGGCTCAGGAATAAAAGATGATTATTCAGCACAAAGGTTAAAATATTATATTCAAAATTGTGAAAATAAATCATTATTAGAAGACTTTGATGCACAAGAAAGTACAGAAACAACAGAAAATATACAATTTTTAAAATATAGTATTAATACAAAAATAAATGATTATTACGAAATAGAAAACAAAGTAAAAGAAGCCTATGAATTAGCAAAATATTTACATCAAAAAGATGATAAAATGTATGAACCAATAAATATAGTAAATTGGGATATAAGCTATTATTTTTCAATACAATGTGATTTAAGTAGAACATTAGAGCAAGAAATTTATAGGGCAAAGTATGTATATATATCAAATTTAAAGCAGAATAATAATCAGGAAATATTAAATAAAATTGGAAATGAAGAAATATCAAAAATATGGAAACCAGAAACATTATTATTATTTATAAATGGAAAACAAATGAAATTATATAATGATGGTCAAGCAATGGTATATTATCGTCCAGAAAATAAGAATTATTATATGTCAGGTGGAGATGTAATTTTACAACAGATTGAACAGATAGAAGTACTTGAAACTGGCAAAATGTCAGGATTTGTTAAGAAAATAAAGTATAAAGATAAAGAATATAAGGTTAAACAATCTTCAGATAATGGTACTGGTAAAAGTAATGTAATATATATTAGTGGAACTTTGGAAGAATTTTTGGAAAAATTTGACTCAGAAATTAATTATGATTATGATAATGGAAAGGTATTTGTAACTATAAAATAGAATAAAAAACACTTGAAACTTTATGTAAAATATGGTATAATTTTAATATGTACAGCAACGATAATCCTTGTTAAATCTATTAAGGTCAGAATAGATTTAACTATCAATTGAAAGGAGAATGCTTTATGTTAAAATTGCATGAAATTATGGTAAAAGAAGGCCGGGTCTTAATAGGAAGGGAGATAGAAATTGACACATCTAAAATACAGCATTCTAACGAGTTGACGATATGGAATTTCGACACCTTCATGCCACCGGAAGAAAAAAGCAAGATTGATTTAGATAAGCTTTCTAAAGCGGCAGGTACGTTACTTGAAGTTGATATGGAAAGTGCATTTATCATGGTAGCAGAGGATATCAATTTCATAAATCAGCAAATGCAGGTAAATAACTGAAAATATCTGACCAAAAGTTAAGCCTAAGATTCTCTTTAAATTTTAATTTAATAGAAAATCTTAGGCTTAATTGATGTCTGCTATTGTTTTAAATAATTATTTAATCAAGGTACTGTTTTTTTATGATTTTTTATTTTCCAGCAAATTTTTGCTTAACAGTATCTATTTTTTGTTGTTCAGCAGTATCCATTTTGTACCAACCTTTTTCGGCCATTAAAGTATAAATTTTATTTTGAATATTTAAAGATTCATTTAAAGCACATTTAAAAGCTTCATGAACTTCAGCAGTAGAAGATTCTATTGTTCCATGAAGGTATAAATCACAAACACCTTTAATAATTAGTAATTCTTTTTCCATTAAATCTTTATCTTCCATAATATCCTCCTTATAATAGATTTAAAAACTTATTAAATATCTCATTATGTTTTTGTTCTAGTTCTCCCATATAAGTTGAAAGATTAACATCTTTTAACATACTAGCAGTATCTTTACAACACGTTTTCATAAAGCATTCATGTCCTAAAGCATCTTCAACATATAAAAGTTCTTTACTCGTCATATAATCTACCTCCTAAAAATATCATTTCCTAAATATATAAAAATATACCAAAAATGGAAAATAATCATATTAATATAAGAGGAGGTTTTTTATATGCAATATACAGATATATATGAATCAAAAAAATACTTATCTAGATTTGAACAAATATTATGCCAGATGGCAAATAAAATGTTAACTGCAGAAATAACAAATAACATAACTAAAAACTTTATAAGATGTATGATACCACATCATCAAGCTGCAATTTATATGAGTCAAAACTTATTAGAATTTTCTAATTATGAACCATTAGAAGAAATTGCAAAAGGAATAATACAAATGCAAACAAGAGGAATAGAACAGATGAAGGAAATATTAGCAACTACCACAGGGTATGAAAGTAATCCAGTAGATGTTAATTGTTATATGACAAGATATTATTCAATTGTAAGAAAAATGATTACTAGAATGAAAAATAGTCCGAGATGTTTAAATATTAATTTAAGTTTTGTAGGAGAAATGATACCACATCATGAAGGAGCTATTGCTATGTGTAATAATTTGTTGCAATATAGAATTGACCCTAGATTAAAAGAAGTTGCAGATACAATAATTAAAGAGCAAAGTCAAGGAGTAAGAGAACTTGAAGATGTGAAAAAGTTGTTGTGCAATATTTAAGTAATTACACCTTAGTTTATCTAATAAAAAAGTTCAATTCAAAAAATCTTGAAATTTTGTTTAAAATTTCCACACAAAAATGGAAATCCGCCTTAATTATTCTATGAGAAACTTGACATTTTATGTAAATAATAATATAATGTAATTAGGTTAAATTTTATTTTCGCTACTGTAGTGGCGATAAATAAGTAGCTGACAAAAATATTTTTAGGAGGAAAAAGTATGAAAACACGGAGAAAGTTTATTGACAAGGTAAAACAACACACAAAGGCTATTCAGATTACAGGAGTATTAATGCTTTTGGTAATAGTCTTCATTTTGGGTTTTTTCGTT
This sequence comes from uncultured Clostridia bacterium, assembly GCA_947626705.1. GTDB lineage: Bacteria > Bacillota > Clostridia > TANB77 > CAG-508 > CAG-269. Next base: position 6,290 of record CANQTJ010000037.1, read on the forward strand.
TCGTGGAATTTCATGAAAATACCATTGACTGATAGTCAATTTGAACTCTACGAGCAAGTTGCACGAGATGTGTATGCTCAAGAAGGGCAAGTTATTGTTGAGGTACCAGAAGATGTAATTGTTTCTAAAACTACTACAACAATAACTGTTGAATCTGCTAGCCTCAGATACAGAGGCAAAGTCATTGCAAAACTGAAAGATGGTAAACTTGTAATGACTCAATATTTGGAAACCGGAGAAACAGTAGCTTTAAGTATACTAATGGGTATTGCTTTTGTATGTGTGTTCATCGTACTATTTATGATTGCTAACAAGATTTATAAAGATATAAGGTAATCTGGCAGTAATGGTATACAACAGAAAGGTGGCGATGTCACCTTTTTGTTGTATTTATGGAATAGTGCAAAAATACGGAGGAAAAGACAAATATTTTGTCTTTTCCTTTTCTTTTTAATAACTGTATGATAAAATAAAAAAAATTTAGTAAATATGGAGAATAAAATGTTATCAATAAAAGAAATGAGAAATAGATTACCAAAAGAATTTATGCAATTTTTATATAAAAAATATACACCTATAAAAGTAGACCAAATACTATTAGGAATGACAGAAAATAGATACACAACGCTAAGAGTAAATACACTAAAATATGATATACAAAATCTAATGAAATACTTTAAGGATAAAAACATTAAATTTGAAAGAGTTCCTTGGTATAAAGACGCACTTATTATAAAAAATGCAAATGAAAAGCAAATACAGAAACTAGAAATATATGAAAAAGGATATATATACATACAAAGTTTATCAAGTATGATACCACCATTAGTTTTAAATCCACAAATAGGAGAAAAGATATTAGATTTAACTGCTGCACCTGGAAGTAAGACAACAGAATTAGCATCATTAATGAATAATAATGGATATATATTAGCGAATGAATTAGATAAAGTTAGATATGAAAGATTAATTTATAATATAAATAGACAAGGTGCGGAAATAGTAGAAACTGTAAATGAAAGAGGAGAAAAATTAGGTAACAAGTATCCTGAATTTTTTGATAAAGTATTATTAGATACACCATGTAGTGGAGAAGGTAGATTTATCGTAAGTAGTGTAGCAACTTACAGAGATTGGTCAACTAAAAAAGTTAAAGAGCTATCAAAGTTACAAAAAAAATTATTTGAAAGTGCTTATAAAGCTTTAAAACCAAATGGAACTATGGTATATTCGACATGTACACTAAATCTAGAAGAAAATGAATTTGTTTTAGATTGGGCGCTTAAAAATTTCAATTTAAAATTAGTTAATATAGAATTAGATATAAAAGATGCTCAAAACGGATTTAATGATAATCTAGATAAGTCAGTAAATAAGGCTATTAGAATATTACCATCAAAAGATACAGAAGGATTTTTTGTAGCAAAATTTGTAAAAAAAATTGGAGGAAAAAATGATATATGAATTTGAAGTGCCAGGAAAAGTAATAGGGAAGGGAAGACCAAGATTAAATACATATACAGGAGCTGTATATACACCAACAAAAACAAAAGACTATGAAACATTAATTGAACAATATTTTTTATTAAAATATCCTAAATTTAAAATATTAGAAGGAAGATTAAAGGTAATCATTACAGCATATTTTTCAATACCTAAATCTGCAAAAAAAGTAGAAATAAATGAAATGCTAGAAAATAATATAAGTCCTACTAAAAAGCCAGACATAGACAATATAGTAAAGGTAATATTAGATAGTATGAATAAATTTGCATTTAAAGATGATACACAAATTACTAAATTAGAAGTAGAAAAAAAGTATAGTTTAGAAGATAAGATATGTATAAAAATTGAGGAATATTAACCTAAAAAACATATTTGTAATATAATATATCAATATTTTTAATTAATTATACAAATATATTTTTTGGAGGTAGCCTAAAAATGAAACAATTATTATATAGTAGGCAAAAAGTATATGAATATGCAAAAAAATGGGCTTTTTCTAGAAATCCTCAATATTATAATTTTGATAGTGTAGGTGGTGATTGTACAAGTTTTGTTTCACAATGCATATATGCAGGTGCTAATGTAATGAATTATTCAAAACAGAATGGTTGGTATTATATAAATGGAAATAATAAATCCCCCTCGTGGAGTGGTGTAGAATTTTTATATAATTTCCTTACAACAAATAAATTACAAGGACCTTATGGAATGGAAGTTAACCAAAATCAAATAGAAATTGGTGATATTGCTCAGCTTTCATTTGATGGAAAAAAATTTGCACATTCTTTAATTATAGTAAAAATTGAAAATAAGTTAGATTTAGATAAAATTTATATAAGCTCACATACTTTTGATTCCTTTAATAAAAAAATTTCTGAGTATATTTTTCAGAAAATTAGATTTATCCATATAGATGGAGTAAGAAAATAAAAAGTAATATAGTACAAACATTGAGTATAAATATTAATAATTAAAAATAAAAGGAGAGATTTATGAAAATTATTAATATTAAAAAGAAAACTATATTTAAAATTAGTGGTGTAATTTTATTTGTAATGATAGTAGGAATATTTACAAATTCATTTAGTATGCAACACTATTACAATGTAGGATTTACAACAGGATTAGTTACAGCAACTACACTAAACGTAAGAAGTGGACCAGGAACAAATTATGGAATAGTAAAAACAGTAAAAAAAGGTGAATATATAAGGGTATTCGCTGGAGTTGGAAATTGGTATATAGTGCAAGTTGAAGGAGATTATGTAGGAGCAGTAAGTCAACAATATGTAAAAGCAATTTATCCAAATTCAAGTGGTTCAAGTTCAAATAATTCAAGTAGTGCTAGTCGGAAATAGTTCATCTAATACAACTGCTACATTAAGCAATGACGAAAAAGAAGTTTTTGATTTAATAAATAAACAAAGGACGAATAATGGATTGGTAGCGCTAAAAATGGATTCAGAAGCACTAAATGTAGCAAGAATAAAAGCAAAAGATATGGTAACCAATAATTATTTTGCGCATGAATCACCTATATATGGTTCACCATTTCAAATGTTAAATAGTTTTAAAGTAACATATAAAACAGCTGGAGAAAATATTGCAGGTAATTCAACGAACTCAGGAGCTGTTAATGCTTGGATGAATTCTTCTGGTCATAAAGCTAATATATTAAATAGTTCTTATAATTATACAGGAATTGGAGTAGTAAGTAGTCCTAAATATGGCAAGATTTATGTTCAAATATTTTTAGGAAAATAAAAAAATAAATGACAAAATTAGAAAATATTAAAAGACATAGATTATATTATTCTATGTTTTTTGTGTTCCAATTTATTTTGAAATTCATATAATATAAAAAGGTAAAAAAGAAAAGTAAAGTGTTAATTATTTTTCAAGCTATCTTTGAGCTTTAGAAAGGAAGGATAGAATTATGAAAAATACCATAAAAAGATTATATGAAGATGCAAAAAATATTAAAGAAAAAGATCCTGCATGCAGAAATATATTAGAAGCAATAATTTTATATCCAGGATTTCATGCTATTTTATTCCATAGAATAGCACATTTTTTATATTGTAAAAAAATATATTTTTTATCAAGATTAATATCACAAATAGCTAGACATATAACAGGAATAGAAATTCATCCAGGAGCAAAAATAGGAAAAAAATTATTTATAGACCATGGAATGGGAATAGTAATAGGAGAAACAGCTACGATAGGAGATAATTGTACAATATATCATAATAGTACATTGGGAGGCACAGGCAAAGATAAATATAAAAGACATCCAGATTTAGGAAATAATGTAATGGTTGGTTCAGGAGCAAAAATTTTAGGACCAATAAAAATTGGAAACAATGTAAAAATTGGTGCAAATAGTGTTGTATTAGAAAATATACCTGATAATGCAACAGTAGTTGGAATTCCTGGAAAAATAGTAAAAAGTACTATACTGTAACAATTAATGTTACAAAATAGTAGTATATTTAAAACCAATGTCTGGTAATCAACTAAACTAAAAAATGATAAAAAAACTTGTCAATTTAAATTAAAAATGATAGAATATAAAACAAATGAGATATTAAGTGAAAAATAGGGGGACTAAAATATGTATGAAAGAAGTGCCATAGTATTAGAAAGATATTTTAATGAAATTTTAGGAATTAACAAAAAAATAAACTTAAAAACAAATTATAAAAATTTTAAAAATATCCTTGAAGAAACAGAAAAATATCAAATAATGATAAAAGAAGAAGACGAAATAATAAAAGCATTTGATGACACAGCAAATGAAATAAGAAATATACAACAAGAGCAAAAAAAAATATATAAAACTAATTTTAAATTAGAAGAAGAAAGAAATAAATTATTTGATAGTCTAGACGAAGAACCCATTAATGTAGAAAAGAAATTAAAAAAAATTGAAGAAAATATAGAAAAAAATAATAAAAGATTAGAAGAACTAAGAGAAGAATTTATAAATTCTTTAACAAAATTTTTAGAAAAACAAGACGAAAGAAATAAATATTCAAGAAATAGAAGAACAGAAGAAAAAAATCATCTTGAAATAATTGAAAATACGAATAAAGATATAAATGAAATAGACACTTCAATTATAAAAGATATAAAAAATTATATAAATACAGATAATGAGGTAACAAACAAGGATATTATAGAAATAATGATAAACAATGGGAAAGATGAAAAAATCCCATTTAATGATAATGTTATAATAAAAGCAGTTGATGCAAGAAACAGTATTGCAAAAAAAGAAGCAGAATGTTACATATTAGTTTATGAAAGAATGAAAAAATTATTAGCAGAAACAAGTAATGATGAAGTAAAACTGGATAAATATAAAAAAATCTTAAGAGATGTAAGTGTAAAATTATCATTTTTAAAAGCACAAAAATCATATATAGTAAGCTTTTTAGACAATGAAAGAATGACAGTAATAAATGGAGTTAAAGTACATAAACAATTAATGGAAGATGCGTGTGAAAAATTTGAATTAGATATGGAACAATTTAACAATTTATATGAATTAATTTTAAGAGAAATATCTGGAAAAGCTTCAAAAAAAGCATACAAAGAGTTATATAATAAAGAATATTTAAAAAATATTGAAGATAAAGAAAAGAACTTTGAAAAACAAGTTAACAATATAAAAATAAATGCAGCAACAATTATAAATTCTAATTATTGGAGAATAGAAGAAATAAAAAATATTTATGAAGTTTTTCAAAAAGAAGTGAGCGAAAAATTTGAAAAAGATTTATCAGAATTTAAATTAGAAGAACCAGAACAACTAGCAAATATTGAAGATAATATGGACAAGGTTGAAGATGAAATTTTCAAAGATGAATATGACGAATTAGAATATGAATATATAGATGGATATGATAATAACGACGAAAATTATGAAGAAGATGAAGAATATGATTACGAGCAAGATGATGAAGTAGAATATGAAGAAGATTATGAAGAAAATGACGAAGATGATTATGAACAAGATGATGAAGTAGAATACGAAGACGATTATGAGGAAAACGACGAAGAAGATTATGAACAAGATGATGAAGTAGAGTACGAAGACGATTATGAGGAAAACGATGAAGATGATTATGGACAAGATGATGAAGTAGAATATGAAGAAGATTATGAGGAAAATGACGAAGATGATTATGAGCAAGATGATGGAATAGAATACGAAGACGATGGAATAAGATATGGGGATAGCAACGAAGATAGTGAAGAAGGATATGAAGAAAAAGATAATACATATACAGAATATGATATTGACGGTAATGAAATAAATGAAAATAAAAAGTCAAAAAGTAGACAAACAAATACATCTAGTAATAAAAATGGTACTCAAAAAAGCAAAAATAAAGGTGGCAAACGCGTAAAACAAAATGGAAAATCAGAATCTACTAAAAAAGAAAAAGGTAAACACGCAAAAGAAAAATCAAAGGGGCTATTTAATAAACTTTTTAAAGATTAAATATATATAAGTAACACCAGCAATGGTTCATTGAACAATTGCTGGTGCTTTGTAGTTTATGTATTTTAAGAATATACATTTTATAAAATTTATTCTACAATATATTATATAAAAAACAGTTGAGAAATTTTGAGCTTAACTGTTTTTATTATATAAGGTTAAAAACTAAAATTTGATTTTTTATGTAAAATAATGTATAATATAAAGCGATATAAGTAGTCCTGCGTCGTTTATCCAGTTTTACTAATTAGTGAGAGGAGGGATTTCCTAAAATTTTTTGATTTAACATATAGGAAGGAAAATAAACAACGATAAAAGTGGTGTTAGAATAGATATATAGACACAAAATTTTACGAATGAGCAAAAAGATGATATAATATTATGTAAAAGTAAAAGGAGTGTTTATATATGAAAACATATACAGAGGAATTTAAAAGAACAATAGTAGAATTATATGAAAATGGAAATAA
>CANQTJ010000038.1 GCA_947626705.1 uncultured Clostridia bacterium
CTAAACCACCAATTATATTATGGTCTTCTATCGAAATCAATTTTTTAGTTTCACTTGCACATTTTACAATAATTTCTTTATCAATTGGCTTTATAGTATGGATATCAACAACTCTAACATTAATATTTCTATTTTTTAACATTTCTTGTGCTTTTAAAGCTTCTGCCACAGTTACTCCTGTTGCAAATATTGTTCCGTCAACTCCATCTCCTATTTGAATTGCTTTTCCAATTTCAAATTTTTGATTATTATCATATATTATAGGTGTAGCAAGTCTAGACAATCTTAAATATACTGGTCCTTCAATTTTACTAATTTCTTTTACTGCCCATTTTGTTTGTATATCATCAGAAGTTGATATAACCGTCATATTAGGTAAAGTTCTCATTAAAGATATATCTTCTATCATTTGATGCGTTGCTCCGTCTTCCCCTACTGTTATTCCTGCATGTGTAGCACATATTTTTACATTTAATTTAGGATAACATACACTATTTCTAATTTGGTCATAGGCACGTCCAGCCGCAAAAACTGCAAATGTACTTGCATAAGGTATTTTTCCAGATGTGGATAATCCAGCTGCTGTTGATATCATATTTTGCTCTGCAATTCCCATATCAAAAAATCTATCTTTAAATTCTTTTGCAAATAATTCTGTTTTTGTAGCTGTAGATAAGTCTGCATCTAATACTACTATATTTTTATTTTCTTTTCCTAGTTCTAATAATGTTTCTCCATAGCTTTGTCTAGTAGCTTTTTTATTATTAATATCCATATATACTTTCCTCCTTTTATATTATTACGAGTAATATTTACCCTCCTATACTTTGGCAACTTCCTATTATACCAGCGTCATTATTCAATAATGCTGGTATAATTATTAGTTTTTCTCTTTTATTAAATAAATAATTTTTTGCTTGTATATTAGTTTTTAGTTTTTCTAATAGTATGTCTGCAAAATATACAAAACTTCCTCCAATTCCAACTACTTCTGGCTCAAATATGTTTATTAAATTAGATATTCCTATACTTAGATATTCTATAAATTCATCTATTATATTATTTATTTCAATATTATCTTTATTACTTTTTATTATTTCTAATAATTCTTTTCCCGTTGTTTTTTCATCTAGTCCTAATAATTCCCTTAAATTATCTTTTAATACCTTCATAGAAGCATATCTTTGAAAGCAACCTTTTTTACCACATTTACATTCTTTACCATCTTTTTCAATAATAATATGTCCAAATTCGCACCCTGGAAGTGTACCAGTATCTAAAAGTTTTCCATCTATTATAACTGCTCCTCCTATTCCAGTTCCTAACGTTAAAAATACACTTCTATTATAACCTTTTAAGCACCCTTTTGTATACTCTCCTATTGCTGCACATTTTGCATCATTTCTTATTGTAATTGGTAAATTTATATATTTTTTTATATTTTCAACTATATTATAATTTTCTAGTGTTAAATTTACTGTTTTAATAATATTTGTTTTATCTACTGTTCCTGGAATTCCTATACCAATCTCTGATATTTCATTTTCTTTTCTTAGTTCTTGCACATTTTTTACTATATAATCTTCGATTGTTTCAATTATGTTTTGTTTATCTTTAGTCATTAATCTCTTTTCATTTCTTTTAATAATATTATTGTTTTCATCGAGTAATCCCATTGCTATATGACTTCCACCTATATCAATTCCAATTTTCATATTTACAATCATTTCCCTTCTAAATATTTACAATTATTCCCCTTCTAAATATTTACAATCATTTCCTTCTAAGATATAAATTTGTTAAAACTATAGTTATTTTTCAACCTAATATCCTTTACTTACATATAAGCGAATCTTTAAACATAGTTAAAAGTCAGCTATTTTTTATGTTGTAGGAAAGTTATCTGAATTTCCTATAATATAAAACTTTATAAACTTTTATAGCTGACCTTTAATTAGATAAAATTTAATATAACTTATGTTATTCCTGCTGCTGAGAATAAGAATCCTCCCATATAAACTTGAATACATGGTGCAAGTACTACTAATACGAAGAAAATTAAAACAATTCCTACTATTAAATAAACTACTTCTGGTAAAACTTTCATTATTTTTTGCATAATATTATCTATGTCTATTTCCATATATTCCACTAGTTTACTCATCATTTCTGTTAAATCTGTCTGCATACCTATTTTTAACATTTCTGTTATCATTGATTTAGCTAATCCAGATTTTTCAAATGGTTCTATCCAAGAATCTCCTATAAGTATATTGTTTATTGATGTTTCAATTATTGATAACATTACGTAATTTTGTATAACGTTTTTACTTACTTCAATTGATTCTTGTATTCTCATTCCATTTTCCAAATTTAAAAGCATTGCCTTCATTAATCTTGAAAAATCTAATGCAAATATTAATTGTCCAAATATTGGCATTTTGTACTTAAAATAATCAAAACTGTATTTTCCTTTTGGCGTATTTATATAAAATATAATAATTGCTACAACAGTAGCTATAACTATAACAGGCACATACCAAAATTCTATAATATTATTTACTACTCCTTGAAACCATAATGTAATTCCTGGTAATGTATCTGTTGACCCCATTTCTTCATATACATTTTGAATAGCTGGTATTGCAACTATTACACCAACAACTAGCATTACTAATAATAAACCAAATTGAATAAGGTTTGGTATTAATATACCTCTTATTTTCTTATTTAATGCTTCTGACGAGTCTAAGTATTTTACGGCCTGTTCTAACGAATTAGTTAGTGACCCTGATAATTCACCTACTTTTATCATATTTATATATATAAATGGAAATATATCTGAATAATATTCCATTGTTGTATACATATTTTCTCCTGCTTCTACTCCGGCTAATATATCTTCCAAAACACCTTTAAATGTGACATTTTCTGTACTTTCTATTATAGTTCTTAATGCATGTATATTGTTAAAATTTGCTTTTTTCAGCAAATAGAAGTTTTGAGTAAATATAACTAAATCTCTACTTGTAATTTTTTCTGTTTTTGATAAATACATATTAATTTTTTCTTTTACCGTTGATGTTTTCTTAGTATTAATTTGTGTTGTATTTACATTTTTCATTATTTCTTCTATGTCTTTTATATTTTTCTTCTTAGTTTTTTTCTTTTTTGATGAGTACGCTATTTGCTCTATAGATATTGGCATTAAATCGTTTTCTTTTAATGTTCTTATAACATTTTGTTTACTACCAGCTTCTACTCTGTTTCTAACAATTAGTCCAGAATTAGTTACCGCTCTATATATATATGTAGGCATTTTTTTCACCTCCTATATGTAATTTAAAATATAATTTATTTATTGCTATCTCTTCTAATTTTCATTTGCATTATAGTTCTATTTAACACTTCAATATTTTTTTCTTCAATTTGTGCTTTTGCTTGTTCTAATGTTATCTTATCATTTACAAATAGTGATGCTATGGAATTTATCAATCCTATACTTCCTTTATCTGAACTTTGAATTGCATCTTCTATTTCTGATACACTTATTTTTTCTTTTCTTATAATTCCTGCAACAATATTGTCTACTACCATTACTTCTGGTACTAAAACTAATTTTCCATCTCTCCCTTTTAATAGTCTTTGTGATACTACTAACTTTAATAAAGCTGATAATAGATATTTTATACTTGCTTGATCTCTAACTTCATAAAAGTTTATCATTCTGTCTATTGTTTCTGCACATGATTTAGTATGTAATGTTCCAACTACTAGGTGCCCTGACTCTGCCATTTCGATGGCTGCTTCCATTGTTACTTTATCTCTAATCTCTCCTATTACTAATATATCGCAATCTTCTCTTAATGAGTTTTTAACTCCATCACTAAATGTTAAAGAATCTCTACCTTGTCCAACTTCTTTTTGAACTATTAATGATTTTTTCGAATGATGTCTGTATTCTACCGGATTTTCAAGTGTTAATATTTTTTTGTTTTGTTGCTCATTTATTTCATTTATTAAAGCATTTAATGTTGTACTTTTTCCTGAGTTAGTTTTTCCTGTTACTAATATTAAACCTTGTGGTTGATATGTCATTCTTCTTATAATATCTGGTAATCCTAAAGATTCGTATGGTGGTAATGTATTTTTTATAAGTCTTAAAGTACATAATGGTATATCATCTGATAATGAAATATTTACCCTTAAACGAATACCTTTATACTCATAAGATGTATCTAATTTTCTAGTTGTATTAAATACTGTATCTTTATCAACATTTCCTCTAACTAAATAATCATACATTTCATTCATATCTTCTGGTGTTAAAACTTCCATTTCTTCAATTGGAATTAATTCTCTTGAAATTCTAAGCATTGGTTTATTACCTGCTATTAAATGTACATCTGAAGCATCTTTTTGTATTGCTTCATCTAAAATTTTGTCCATATTCATGACAAATTTCCCCCTTTTTGCTTTAGTTTAAAATATTTTAATATAATATAAGTTGTCTATTAAGTTCATCAAATGTTGTATACCCCTTAAGTACTTTATATATACCATCTACTACTAATGGTCTATAATTTTGTTCTAATGCTTTATTCCTTATTTCTATTGTAGATGCTCCTTTAACAATAAGCTCTTTTATTTCGTCTGAAACATCTAATGTTTCAAAAATTCCTATTCTTCCATAATAGCCTATGCCATTACATTTTTCACATCCTATTGTATCATAAGTTTTTATATTATCTAAATCTGCTTTTTCTCCATATTTATCTAGTATTTTTTTTATTTTCTTCTTTTCATCTTCTGTAAATTCTCTTTCTTTTTTACAATTTGGGCAAACTGTTCTTACAAGTCTTTGCGAAACGGTCGTTGCTAGTGTACTTGCTATGTCATAATCTGATAATCCCATTTTTCTCATTCTATTTATTACTTCTATTGCATCTATAGTATGTATTGTAGATAACACATAGTGTCCTGTTTGTCCAGCTTGTATTGCTATTTCTGCTGTTTCGTGATCACGTATTTCTCCTAATAATATTATATCTGGGTCTTGTCTTAAAACTGTTCTTAGTGCTCCAGAAAATGTAGATTTATTTCCTACTTCTATTTGATTTAATCCATTAATCCTTATTTCAACTGGGTCTTCAATTGTTGTTATATTTATTTCTGATGTATTTAGGTAGTCTACAATACTATATAATGTTGTAGTTTTTCCTGCTCCAGTTGGTGCAGCTATAATTGTTATACTATTCTTTTTATTAAAGTTTTTCTTAAATTCTTCTTCTGTTCCTGGATATCCTAATTCAAATACATTTCTTATATCTTCGTTTTTCTTTAATAATCTTAAAACAAACTTTTCTCCACATACATTTGGCTGAGATGAAACACGTATATTATAATCATCATAAAGCAATATTCTACCATCTTGAGCTTCTTGTTTTTCTTGATGCATATTTGATATAGCTTTTAGCCTTCCTATAACTTGTGCTTGTTTTTCCTTTGGAATTTTTGCTATTGTAAATAATTCTCCATCTATTCTATACCTTACTCTTACCTCATCTGTAAGTGGTTCTATATGTATATCACTAGCTCTTTTTTCCATACCAGTTTTTATAATACTATCAACTAATTCAATTATTGTTCCATTTGAACTAGTCTTAGATATATCTCCAGAGCTTTCTCCTTCCAAAGTGGATAAAATTCTTTCTATGTCATGTTCAAATGTTATATATTGTTCCATAACAAGTCCTTTATTTAATAATAACATTTTTACAGAATTAGTTTTTCCATTATTTATTCTGTCTGTAAAGCATACTTTAATTTTTCCATTGCTTACTTCAAAAGGTATACATTTATAATTTTTACAAATTTCTAGAGTCAAATATTCTGTAGGTTTAATTTTTAAAGTATCTCCTGTTAGTAAAATTCCTTTTACACCTAATATATCACCTATATTTTCAATAAGCACTTGAGAATCACAAACATTTAATATATGTAATATATCTCCTAACCTTTTGTCAGTATGTTCTCTTTGGTACTCTAATGCTTGATCAATATCTTTTTCTGTTACTATTCCTCTTTTTACCAATTCTACTCCAATTGGCTGTCTTCTTCTCATTTCCATATTTAACGCATCCTTTCTTTTGTTTCTCTTTTTTTATTATACTATAATTTTTATACTTTTTGTTGTAAATTTTAAAATTACTAAAAATTACTAATTTTTTGTTCTCACATTTATTTTTACTTTTTATTACTTATATATTTTTCTATATCAATATTAATGTTTTTATGATTGTTTTAAAGTATAAGTAATTGCATTATCTCCAGTTAAATCTATTGAATTTGTTTTTAAATTAACAGTTATTGAATATTGTGCATCTGCTAAAGAACTTGAAAATTCACAGTTCTCTATATTTTCACATATTTTAACTTTATTTTTATATATTGAGTGATTTGAACTTAAAAAAGTATATTGATTTCCTGTACCAAAAATTATATAACTGCTTGTAATGTTATTATTTTCATCTTTTTCCGTTTTAGTTTCTACTACATAATTTCCCTCTTTATTTATTTCTTTCAAAAATACACTTGAAAATTGAGTATATTGTGTATTACTATCATCATTTATCTCATCTACTTTTATATTTTTATAAAAATATGTTGTTATTGTTGAAATTGTACCTACAACTACTATTAATCCAATAACATAAATAATTACAGATGTTAAAGTTATTCCTCTATTGTTTTTCATTTTAGAATCTTCCTTTCAAATGATAAAATTTGTTGTATGTTATTATTTTGTAATATATGTTGAAAGTTTAACATTTTGTTCTTTATTATTTAATTTATATGAAATTTCAACTGCTATTTCTTTTACTAAATTTTTTTGTTTGGAATTATCATTTTTTATTAATACATAATCTTTTATTGAAACTTTTTTTGCATATCCATTTTTGATATTATCAGTAGATTGTGTTATTTCTTCTTCTTTTTGAGTGCCTTTATCATTATAATCTTCTATATATCCTTTTGCTTTTATTTTTTCTATTTCTTGTATTGCATAAGTTGTTGCAATTGATTTTCTTTCCATATTTTCTGCATTTAAATTTATATTTACAATTAAATTTGCTATTACTGCTATAAAAATTGTTATTATTATTAATGAAATAGCTATATCTACAGCAGTTATACCCTTTTGACTTTTTATATACATAATTTTTTCCTTTCCGTAATATACATTTTAAAATTATGTTAGTTTTAAGTATGTTAAAACTACTATAAGTTGAATTATATTAAAAATTGATAAATATAATCCTATATTTATTTGGTTATTGTTTTGTTTATCTTTATTTGTAGATTTTAATTTTCGTATTATCGTATTAATTGAAATTGCAAGTAATGTTAATATTATAGTTCCTACTGTTATATATTCTCCTGTAAAAATACACATAATAATTAAAGTAATTAATATTAAATATGTATAACAATCTTTTTTATTTTTCTTTAAATATATTGTATCTATTAAAAATAGTATAAAATATAAAGCTAAATACATAATATATCTATAAATACTAGCTTTGTCTATTATGTATAGATATACTATATATATTATTGAAATAATTACACCATAGATTAATACTGGTTTATTAATTTTTTTATATTCTTTATCAATTCCTGCCATTATAATAATAAATGTAAAGTATAAAATTAAAAATGAAAATTCTAATATTTTTATTTTGTCTAATGTGTATATACTAAAATCTAATAAATATGCCATTGTTACAAAAAATAATCCTGATATTATTTCTAATATAAAATATCTTGGTCTTATTTTTTGTTTGCAATATCTACACTTTGCTCCTAAAAATATGTAACTAAGTACAGGGATTAAGTCTAAAATTCCTAATTTATGGTTACAATTAGGACAATAAGAATGCGTATGTGTTATATCTTGTCCTTTTGGTATTCTATATACTGCTAATGTATAAAAACTTCCAAATGTTATTCCCATAATAAAAATTATTATATAAAAAAATATATCCATTATAAAACTTCTTTCTTAGTAATTCTTTTTTTACAAAAGGAATATACATATTATTATGCATATTCCTTTTTGTTTTTTATATCACTGTTCTTAATTTTAACTTGTTTGGTTTGCTGCATCTAATTCATTTATATACGTTTGAACCTCATCTTCGTATCCTTTTAATGTTTGATTTTCTTCATTAGCTTTTTCTCCATATTCATTTTTAGCTCTTTTAGCATTATTAAATAATCCACTATCTTTTAAAGTACCTAATGTAATACCAGCTAAAATTAATAAAATAATGATTGTGATAACTAATGCAACAAGTGTAATACCTTTTTGTTGTTTCATTATAATTTCCTCCTTTTAATTTAATATAATATATATATACTATATTTATAAAAATAAATATAATTTTAAAAACTTATTTATTACTTTGTTCCTTTATCTGGAAGATATCCTGTTTGTTCATTAGATGTTGTTCCTCCACTATTTCCATTATTGCCTGTAGTTTGAGAACTATTACCGGTAGTAGCTCCACCACCACTACCACTTGGATTTTCTGTTGTTCCTCCAGTTTGATTATTTTCACTTTCTGTTAATGATGAGAAAGGGTTTTTCTTTCCAGGAACATATTCTTGTATTTTTTTGTAATTATTTAAATCTGTTGAATTTATTTCATAAGTTAATATTATTTCGCTATCTTCAACATTTATATCATCTTGAATTTCTGTTTTTATATTTTCAGGAGTAGTATATGATATTTTTTCTGGTATTATTTTATTTATTGGGACATATTCATAAAGTAAAACTCCTAAAATTAATATAATTGCTAAAGCTAATAATAAAACTATTATCATTTCTTTTATAATACTCTTAGCCAATTTTTAACTACCCCTTTCTTTATATTTTTCTACTCTGCTGTATTATTATTATTTTCAGCAGTTGTATTATTTGTATCTGTATTATTTGTATTATTATCGTCTACGTTGTTATTATTTGTATTATCATTTGTATTTTGATTGTCATTTGTTGTATTATCTTGGTTAACAATATTAGTTGATAAACCTTTTATTGCAATATCTTTACACGTAAATGTAGCTTGTACAGTGTTAGTGTTAGTATTTGTATTAGTATTTGCATCTGTATTATTATTTTTATCACTTCCAGATTGAGATGTACTTTCTGTTGATTGTGCTGTCATTTTAAATTCTTCTATTTTGAAACCTAATTCTGAATCATCTTCTATTGCAGATATAAAATCTGCTATTCCAATATAACTACCTGTCGCTGTAAAGTTTAAATTATATACATCTTGTGCACCTGATGCTCCTCTTGTAAGTTCCATTTTCATTACTACGCCTTCACTTTTTGCATGATTTTCTATTTTTATCCAAAGAAAGTCTATTTTGTAATCGTGTATTTGACTTGCTGCCTGTACTTCTCCTTCTGTACTTACATTAACCATATCTTCATATTTTGCTTTTTCACTTTCTAATGCTTTTACCTCATCATTTAAACTATCTAATTTAAATTGGTAATCTGTACTAGCAAGTTTTGTAGCTTGTTTTACTTTTTGGTCTAAATCTTCATTATTCTTTTGTATATCTTGTAAACCTAAAATTGATAAATTCCCTATATTGAATCCTTTTACTACAGTTATTCCTGTTAAAGCTAATAACAATATTATAATTACACCTAATAATAATTTTTTCATGGCAAATCACCTTCTATCTTTACTGTTACTATATTATTATCTTTTTGTCCTGAAGTAGAAATAACATTTGTAAGAACTGACGAAATTCTTATATTGGTAGTCAAATACCCTATTTGTCTATACTCTGTAGATTGTGCTTGTATTTCTATATGATTACCTGTTGTATTATTTATTGATGTTATTTGCACATTATCTGGCATAATATACATTAGTTTATTTAATAATATTGGTATAGCTTTTTTTGTTCTATTATTTTCCTGTAGTTTTTCACTAATTTCTTCTAGGTTACTTATTTTTTCTTTATATTTATTAGTTATATTTTGCAAACTTTGAACATCTTTGTCTACTAAAGAAATCTGCATATTAGTATTATCCATAGACTGCTGAGCTTGAGTATTTTTTTCTTCTATTTGTTTTCTTATTAAAGTAGAAAATCCACAATATACAATAAATAAAATTAGTAAACCTGCAACACTTCTTAGTAGCCCTTTTTCTATTGCATCTAATGGTATATTAAAATCAAAAGTTAATAAATTTCCTTTTGAATTTTTAGTAGTTTTTCCTTTTTTACCACCAATTTCTAATTGAAGCATATCTTGTAATTTTTCTGAAAATGTAGTCTTTTTAAAGTTCATTCCTGTAATTCCTTGTCCTAATCCACTTAATGCTAAAGAAATTGCTGAGTTTACTTCTACATAGTCTTTTATGTTTATTTCTGGAGATATTTTTATAAAGTTTGGTTTTAATATTTCACATTTTATATTTTCAAGATATTCTTCAAAATATAAATCAACATTATTAATTAAAGCTCCTGTTCCTGTAATATATATTTTTTCTATTTTGTCCATACTTTCATTTAATATTTTTCTTACTTGCCCAACTATTTCATATAATGTTGGCATTATATCTTCTAAATAGTTTGTTTCTTCGTCTGATAATTCTTTTCCCTCTGATGTATAGATAGTTGTTTCTTTACATATTTCATAAGCTTTTTGATAAGAATTTTCTTTAAGATTAATTTTATCTAGTATATTTTGACTTCCTATATCTAATGTTGTTATATCATATATATTTTGATTTAAAATTGTTGTTATTATTGTTTTTTCTTCTATATTTATTATTAAAGAATTTTCTTCTATTTTAGCTATATCAGATATTGACATAGATACTGGAATGATATTTTGTAACCTATAAGATGAAAATCTTTGTATTGCTTTGTTTAATTCTATTTTATTTTCACTTACATGTATTACTTTTAATCTTTCTTTTTGTTGTGTATCTGGAGTAATAGCATATCTTGTTTCAAAAACATTTGAATTAACGTTTTTTTCAGTACAATACGCATCAAATTCTGTTTTTATAGCCCTTGATAAATCTTTTTTATTTAGCAAAGCAAATACAGTAAAATAATTATAATTTTCTTCAGATAGATTAATACTTATAGGTGTTTTATAACTATATGTTTCTTCTACTATTTGCTTTATTGCATGTTCAAGACTATCATAGAATTTTACGCCAAATGATTCTACTTTTATTTGGTCACGTTCTTTTGATACTTTTGCATATTTAATTATATTATCTTCTATATATAATCCAAGGCAATTCGACATTTTTACTCCTTTTTTTACTTTTTATTCTTTATTTATATAATTTACATTTTTTTATATTATAATACTTCTTTTTATTTACAATTTTATTAAATTCTCTCTTATTTTATCTTTTTATGCTAAAATGTCAATAGTTTTTTTATAATTGTATTTAAAATGTAAAATTTTTGTAATATAAGCGTAATATTCTAATTAACTTTCTTATACAATTTGCATATAAAAAATCCATCTTTTTGATTGTCTGGAGTTATATTATAAATTTCTTTATCTACAATTTCAAAATCTTTATTATTCTCTAAAAATTTTAAAATTATATCTTCGTTTTCTTGTTTCAATATACTACATGTTGAATATAGTAAATAGCCACCATCTTTTACATACTTTGAGCAGTTTTCTAAAATTTTACTCTGTATATTAGAAATTTTTTCAATATCTTCAAATTTTCTTTTCCATTTTATATCTGGCTTTCTTTTTATTACACCTATTCCTAAGCATGGAACATCTAATAAAATTTTATCAAACCTTTTTGCTAACTTTTCTTCATATACAGTTGCATCTTTTATATGTGTTTCTATAATATTTATTCCCAATCTATTAGCATTTTTCATAACTAATTTTGTTCTATGTTCATATATATCAAATGCTTGTATATTTCCTTTATTTTGCATTAACTCTGCCATATACGTTGTTTTTCCACCTGGTGCTGAACACGCATCTAAAATATTTTCTCCTGGTTTTGGATTTAATATTTTTGCTGTTAATCCTGCTGATATATCTTGAATCGTAAAAAAGCCTTGTTTAAATAATTCCATATTTTCAATATCTTTTAATTTTTCTAAAATTAAAAAATCTTCATATTCTGTTTCTTTATAATCTATTTTTTGTTCTTGTAATTTTTGCTTTAACTCATCTTTTGTAATTTTTATATTATTAATCCTAATTGTTATTTTAGGTTTTATATTAGAATTTTTACATATTTTTTCAACAGTTTCTATACTATTATTATTTAATAATTCTTTTATTATCCATTCAGGCATTGAAGTTGTTTTTGAAATTCTTTCTATATCATTTTTAATTTCAAAAAAATCTTCATAATCTTTCTTTTCTACTTTTCTTAAAATAGCATTTACAAAATTAGAACTTGAACTATGTCCATATCTTTTAGCTAAATTTACACTTTCATTTACTGCTGCTGATTTTGGTATTTTATCTAAAAAAACTATTTGATATATTCCCATTCTTAAAATGTTTATAATCC
>CANQTJ010000039.1 GCA_947626705.1 uncultured Clostridia bacterium
TGAGAATTTAATAACTGTTCCAGAAATTAGAAATAAAACAATTACAGAAGCTGAGAAAATTCTTCAAAATGCAGGATTTACTACTAAAATTTCTACTTCTAATGATAAAAATAGTACTGTTGTTATAGATCAAGTTCCTAAACCTGGAGTTTCTTTATCAAAAGGTTCTATAATAATGTTATATGACCAAAATACTAGAACATCTGCTACAGTTCCTGATTTATTAGGAAAAAGTCAATATCAGTCAACTACTGAATTAAGAAATGCTAATTTAAATATTAGTGTAGAAGGTTCTGGAGTTGTAGTTTCTCAAGATCCTCCAAAAGGCTCTAACGTTGATGCTGGAACTGTTGTAAAAGTTACTTTAAAGTCAGGTGCTAGAAGTTCTGATTAATAGTAAGAGGGGATTTATCCCTCTTATTTTATATTATACGAAAGTTCTCCGAATTTCTTATAATATGAAGCATTCCATAGAAAAATGGGAAAGGTTTTAATGGTAAAGGTTTAATAATGTTTGCTATTTTCTATTCCATTTTTTCTTCATTCCAATATTTTTGAGTTAATCTTTCTAATTTTTTTATATATTTGTTTTCGTTAATTATATTTTCTAATATTTTTTGATTGTCACTCCCTTTTAAATATGCTATCCATTGTTCTTTTTTGCTCATATTTTCTTTTAATTTAAATTTTGGCAATTCTATTACGTAAAATTCTAAATCTTCCACATTTACATAAGTTTCATTTGATTTTATTTTTATTAATTTGCAATATTCCTGTGTTGAAAAATATGAAAAATCAAATATATTTATCGTTACTGTTTTTGTAAATTCTCTTTGTTCATCATATTCTAATTGATTTAAATGTATTTGTGCATAATACATCAACATTTTTGTTTGTATATATATTCCATCTATAAATTGTATTCCAATATTTATTTCTTGATTATCGTCTGTCTTTACTCTTACATCTACTATTCCAAAATTTTCTTCTTTAGGTAAATATTTTTGTTTTTTACTTAAATATGGATTTAATTCTATTTCTTCTATATTTATTTCCATAATAGATTCTATGAAATCTTGTATTATGTCTAAACAATTTTCATTATTTAAAACTTTTCTAAGTACATAATTACTGTTTGATATAAATTGTCTATTCATTTTTTAATATTTTGCACCTCCTATTTTTTGTTTATTTTGTATGGATTTTAATTGAATTAAAATATTGACTTAAGATTGATTAAATTATTAATTTGAATTTATTTGACTTTAACTTAAATAATATTTTGAAATTTAAAAATTTAATTAGATTATAACTTCTTATTTTTTTTGTGTCAATTAATTTTTTCATTTTAACAAAAAAATCGACCGCAAAATTCGACATTTTTATAACTTTGCGGTTAATATTTTCTATCTATTTATATAATTTATCACTTCGTCTATGCTTTTTTGAGGTGTTGATGCTCCTGCCATAATTCCTATTTTCAATATTTTATCAAATTTAACTTTTTCTAATTCATCTTTTGTTTCAATACATATTGTATTTTTACAATTCTCTGATGCTATTTCAAATAGTTTTTTTGTATTTGAGCTGTTTTTTCCTCCTATTATTAACATCATATCAACTTTTGATGATAACTCTTTTGTTTCTTTTTGCCTTTGTTCTGTAGCTAAGCAAATAGTATTCTTAATTATTAATTCAATATCATTATTTACATTTTCTTCTATTAATTTTTTTATATTTTCAAATTTTTTCATATTATAAGTTGTTTGTGATATAACAAGTAATTTTTTTATTTTTGAATTTACAAAGTCCTGTATTGCAATATCTACATCATTTTCATCTTTTATCAAACTAAAATTTTTTCCACAATAACTTTTCGTTCCTATTATTTCTGGATGATTTTCTGTTCCTAATAAAAATATATAAAATCCCTGTCTTTCATATTCTTCTGCCATTTTATGTATTTTTAATACATTTGGACATGTGTAATCCATCATTTCTACTTTTTTATTTTTTAATATATCATATATATTTTTTTCGATTCCATGAGCCCTTATTATTACTTTCGAATTAATATTATTTATTTCATTTGCATCTTCTATAAATTTTATTCCATTTCGTTCTAGATTGCAGATAACTTGCTTATTATGTACTATTTCACCTAAACAATATACTATTCCATTCTCTGCATTTTTTACTTGTTCTATACTTCCTTCTACTGCTCTTTTTACTCCATAGCAAAATCCTGCTGTTTTTCCTACTATTATTTCCATAACATACCCTCACATTATTTTATCATTTTTATTATTTCTTCTTTTAGTACTTCTATAATTTTTTCTTGTGGTATTTTCTTTATTATTTCGCCTTTTTTGAATAATAATCCTTCTTTTATACCGTCCAGCAATCCCAATATCAGCTTCTCTTGCTTCTCCTGGTCCATTCACAGCACATCCCATTACAGCAACTTTTATATCACTATCTAATGTTTGTAAAAATTCTTCAACTTGTTTTGCTATTGGAATTAAATCAATTTGTGTTCTACCACAGGTTGGACAAGCAATTAGTGTTGGAGATTGTTTATATAAATTACAATCTTTTAATATTTCTTTAGCTACTTTAATTTCTTTAATAGGGTCATCTGAAAGTGATACTCGCATTGTATCTCCTATTCCCTGTCTTAATAATACTCCAAGTCCTATACTTGATTTTATTGTTCCACTAAACTCTGTC
Source organism: uncultured Clostridia bacterium (assembly GCA_947626705.1). GTDB lineage: Bacteria > Bacillota > Clostridia > TANB77 > CAG-508 > CAG-269. Next base: position 2,731 of record CANQTJ010000039.1, read on the forward strand.
CCTGCTTCTGTTATTCCTAAATGTAATGGACAATCAAATACCTTTGATGCCTCTTCATAAGCTTTAATACATAAATCTAAATTTGATGCTTTTAGAGAAATTGTATAATCATAAAAATCTAATCTTTCTAGTATATCTATATGTCTTTTTGCACTTTCTATCATTCCTGATGCAGTTGGACTGCCACCATACTTTTCTAATAAATGTTTTTCTAAAGAACCTCCATTTACTCCTATTCTGATTGGTATTTTTTTCTCTTTACACTTATCTACAACTTGCTTTACTCTTTCTTCATTCCCTATATTTCCGGGATTTATCCTTACTTTGTCTACTCCTGATTCAATTGCTTCTAATGCAATCTTATAATCAAAGTGTATGTCTGCAACTATTGGTATATGTATTTGTTTTTTTATTTCTTTTATAGCTTTTGCATCTTCTATATCTAAACATGCTACTCTTATTACTTCGCATCCTGCTTTTTCTAATTCTAATATCTGTTTTACTGTTTTTTCTATATCTTTTGTTTTGGTATTACACATTGATTGTATTACTACTTTGTTTTGTCCTCCTATTTGTACATTACCTACCATTATTTTTCTTGTATTTTCTCTTTTCATATTTCCACCTTTTTTTCTTTTTTATAATTTCATCATATTTTTTTAATTCCAACAAAAATGAGGGATTAGAAGCCTGGCCCCTTTTCCCTCATTTTTATTTATTTGTTCCAATATAATATCCCACACTTCTTTTAGTTATTAATATTGTTGGATTTGAAGTATCTTTCTCAATTTTTTCTCTTATTCTTCTCACAGTAACATCAACTGTTCTAATATCTCCATAATACTCATATCCCCATACTTTTTCTAATAAAGTTTCTCTTGTTACTACCTGCCCTGGTTGTGATGCTAAAAATTTTAAGACTTCAAACTCTCTTAATGTTAAATCTATTACTTCTCCTCTTACTTTTACTTCAAATCTATCTAAATCTAACTCTAAATCGTTAACTTTTATTATATTTTCTTTTTTGGCTGGAACTTCTTGTATTTCTTGCATTGCTTCATTTTTTATATTAGTTACTTCATTTTTTCTTAAATTTGCTTTTACTCTTGCCATTAATTCTCTTACACTAAATGGCTTTGTAATATAGTCATCTGCTCCTAATTCTAATCCTACTATTTTATCTATTTCTGCATCTTTTGCTGTTAGCATTAATATTGGTATATTTAAATAATTTTTTACTCTTTTGCAAACTGATAATCCATCTAATTTTGGTAACATTATATCTAATAGCATTAAGTCAGGCTTTTCATCTAATGCCATATTTACTGCTGTTATTCCATCTGTTGCTTCAATTGTTTCATATCCTTCTTTTCTTAAATTATATACTAGTACATCAATTATTGCTTGTTCGTCATCTACTACTAATACTTTCTTGACTTCTTTTTCTAAATTTTCATCCACAAAAAACTCCGCCTTTCTATAGCTTTATTTTATATTATATATATCATATTTTTTTTGTTTGCACAAGTATTAAATAAAATTTTTTATTTAAATAGTTACTGTATAGGCTTTTAAATAAACCATTATCTTGTAACTTTTAAATATACCTTCACTGTTACTAGTTATCCTACTATCTTTTTATGTTATATTTGACTAGCAACCTACATTATTATTTCTACATTGTAAACTCCACTATCTTCCAACTTAATATTATTTTCTACTTGTTTTCCATTTAATAATATTTCTTCTGTACCATAACTTTTTCCATTTGGATTTTTTACTATAATATTATAAAAACTATTTTTCCATTTATATTTTATATTATATTCCTTCCAGTCTTTAGGAATACATGGCTGTATACTCATAAATCCATTTTTTATTTTTAATCCTAAGATATATTCAATTCCTGCTTTATAATACCAACTACTTGAGCCTGTATACCATGTCCATCCTCCTCTACCAGATAAATTATTTGCTCCATAAATATCTGCTGGTATTACATAAGGTTCTACTTTATATTTATTGCTACTTTCTCTTGTTCTTGTATGTTCTATTGGATTTATCATTTTATATAATTCTGTTGCTTTATCTCCAAATCCCAAAATGGCTTCTGCAATTATTACCCAAGTCGCAGCATGTGTGTATTGTCCTCCATTTTCTCTTACTCCTGGCAAATATGATTTTATATATCCTGGTTCTAATTTTCCTTTTTCAAATGGTGGATCTAGCAGTTTTATTATTCCATTTTCTCTATCTATTAAATGATTTTCAAGGCTTTCCATAGATATATATTTTTTATCATTATCTCCTGCATTTGATATAATACTCCAACTTTGTGCAATACTATCTATTCTACACTCATCATTTTCCATACTTCCTAGTATATTTCCATCATCCATAAATGCTCTTTTAAACCATCTTCCATCCCAACCATTTGTATTTAGTGCTTTTTTTAGCTTTATTTTTATTTGTTCATATTTATCTGCTAATTCTATATTTTCTCTTTCTTTACATATTGGTATAAATCTATCTAATATATTATATAGGAAAAATCCTAACCATACACTTTCTCCTTTTCCTTGTGTTCCTACATTACTTAGTCCATCATTCCAATCTCCGCTTCCTATTTTAGGTAATCCGTTTTCTCCAAAATTTAAACTTTTTTCTATGGCTTTTATACAATGTTCAAATATACTTGCTTTTTCATCTGTAACATTAAATTTATCATATTTATCCATTTCACCATTTTCTAAAGTTTTTCCACTTAAAAATGATGTTTGTTCATCTAATATTGTTTTATCTCCTGTAAATTCTATATATTCACAAGTTAAATATACAAGCCATAATAAGTCATCTGAAAATCTAGTTCTTATTCCTCTTCCTGTTTCTTCGTGCCACCAATGTTGTACATCTCCTTCTATAAATTGTTGTTTGCTGTGTTTTATAATTTGTTTTTTCATAATTTCTGGATCTATATATTTAAGTCCAATAGTGTCTTGTAATTGATCTCTAAATCCAAATGCTCCACCTGATTGATAAAAACCTGTCTTTGCTTGTAGTCTACTTTGAATTATTTGATATACACACCAACCATTTAATATTATATTTGTTGATTCCATAGGTGTATATATCTGTAATCTTCCTAATAGTTCTTTCCAATAATTTTTAACTTTTTCTAATTCTTGTCTACAATTTTGTATTTTACTGTATTTATATGCGATATTTTTACTATCTAGTATTGTTTCTTCGGCTCCGCATAGTAAATATTATTTCTTTTTCTGCTAAGCTATCTATTTCAATTTCTATTTCATAAGCTATACATGATTTTTTTCCTAAACTATTTTCATTATTTAAGCTTGTTTTCTTTAATGCATCTGGATTAGCTAAATTTCCATTTCCTAAAAAGAAGTTTTTATCTCCTGTATAGCTTTTTATATTTTCACTATTTGAAAGATAAATTATATCATTTTTAAAATCTGAATTATACAAATTTACTGCACATAGTATATTGTTATTTCTATCGAAGTCTAAATTTATATTGCTACTTGATTTTATTTCATCTTCTCCTAAAACTGGTTTCATATAATATATTATCTTTAATTTTTTTCTATTTACTGTTAAATTTTTAAGTTTTAAAATTTGAACTTTTACACTATCTTCTTTTGGTACAAATACTTCTAATTCTTGTTCTATTCCATCAGTTTTATGGATATATTTGGTATAACCAAATCCATATATTATATTATAATTTTTATTATCTGGCATAGGATTTAATCCTATTGACCAAGCTTTTTTTGTTTCTAAATCTTTTAAATATATTATCTCTGAAGGAATATCGAGGTTTGCTTGATTTCCCCATGCTGTTATTCTATTTAATCTACTATTTTTATACCATGTATATCCTCCCATATTTTCTGTAACAAGAGTACCAAACTTTTCATTGCTCATTATATGCGACCATACAGTAGGTAATCTATTGTCTTTGTTTATCTTTATTAAATATTCTTTTCCATCTTCTGAAAAAGCTCCATATTCATTATAATATTTTAATTTTTCTTTATTTTGTAAAATGTCAATATTGTCTGCATTCTCTGCTTCGATATTAATCTGTTCTGGTTCATTTCCAACATTTTTGTAATTTTCAAAATATTCTTCTTCTATATCTTTTAATGCATTTTGTAAATTTCCTTTACTTCCATCTATAACTATGTTTGCTATAAATTCTATTAATTGTAAGTCTTCTTTACTTATTTCATTTTTTGAAAGTTCAAAAATTCCGCCTCTTAAATTTTTTAAATATCCTAATTGACTATTTAAAATTATCCCTTCTATTTCTTCCCTAACATAATTTTGATAACTATGTTTTTCTTCGTCTATAATTATTAATTCTACTTCAAAATTCTTTGTCCTTATAAATTCATAGGCTTTTAATATTTCTTTTATAATAAATGAATCATTTACATCTTTAATTTTAACTAATATTATTGGTATATCTCCTGAAATTCCATATTTCCATAATTCACTTTGTTCATATCTTCTTTTTGGTAAATTTTCTAAATTTGCCTTTTTTGTTGGGTTATCAAAAATTATATAAGATAATATCTTTTGATAATCTCTTATTTGAGTTCCTTTTATTCTTAAATATCTGCTTTGTGCTTCGTTTTTGGCTTTTGATAATTCAAATGCTTTTTTTATATTTTCTTCTATTGTATATTTTTTTATATTTTCAATTGTTTTTTCTTTGTTTTCTCCAACAGATATAATTAAATTAACTGTTACTATTTGTTTTGGTTTAATTTTTATAGTTCTTTTTAAAGCAACAATAGGTTCTGTTACAAGTCCTATTTTTTTAGAAAGTGGATTTGAATTTTTTACCATTTGAGGTATTTCAATATTTCCTCTGCCTATAAACTTTTCTTCATCTATTTCGTATTCTAAATCCCCAATTATTTCACCATGTGTGGATAAGTTCACACACATAAATAGTTCTTCTTCATATATATCTCTTTTTTTTCTTTTTACTATTATACTATTTGTTTGGCTATCAAATTCGTATATTAAAAATAAATTATTAAATGCTAGATGTGCATAATCTTGCTCTTTTGTTGAAAGAACTGGCTCAAAATGTGACGTTATTTCTAAGATTTCTTCTTCATTTCCTAAATTTTCTAATGTTACTTGTCTAATCTCTAATGGTTCATCTGGTGCTATTATTGTTTCTATTTTAGTTTTTATATTATCATTTATCATCTCTTGTTCTATTTTGTCTGGCATAAAACTGATTTGATATTGATTATCTCTATTGTAGTTGGAACTCCAAATTTTTTTTGATTTTATATTTTTTATATTAAAAAATATTCCTTGTGGATAGTCATCTGTATTTTTATACCTGTTTATATATTTATTTTTATATATACTTACTCCTTCGCCTTTTTGATTCATTGCAATAGAATAATTTTCATTTGCAATTACATTCCCTCTTATTAACCTCTCATCTATCTTTGTAAATGTTTCTTTCATATAATCCTCATAATCAATATATTTTAATTTTTCTACTTTTTCTTTATTTTCTTTTGTTATTATTGCTGTTTCTGGCATTCTTTCTTGTAATAATATATTTACAGCATTTATCTCTGGATTTTCTATAAATCTTTTTTGTAAAATATTATCATTAAATAGATTATTTATTGATAGTAATATTAAACTTTGATGATGTGCCATATATGTTCTTACAATACTTGCTTGTTTTCCTTTTTCTAATCTTTCTGGTGTAAAATCTATTGATTCATAAAAACCATATTTTCCATCCATTCCATATTGTTCTAATATTTTTAAATTATTATATACTTCTTTAGGATAGTCCGTTATAGCTAAAACACTTCCATACGTTGATACAACCATTTCATCAGCTAATCCTCTTTTAAGCCCTAGCCATGGAATTCCAAATGCTTTATATTGATAATTAGAATTTAAATCTTTTAAATTAAATGCTGCTTCTGATATTCCCCACGGTATTTTTAATTTTTTTGCATATTCCATTTGGCTCATTATCATAAATTTACATGATTCATCTAGTAAACTGCCTTTATATTTTGGAATATTAATATTGGGCATTAAATATTCAAAAGATGTTCCAGACCACGATATTAATCCTTTGTATTTTCCTAATGTAGTTAGAGTTCTACTTAATGAATTCCAATGTTTAGCTGGTATATCTTTTTTTGCTATTGCTACTAAACTTGCTTGTCTTGCTTCAGATGCTAATAAATCATAATATGAATTTGTTAATTTATTTTCTTCTATATTAAATCCTATTGAAAAAATTCTTTGTTCTTGACTATATAAATGTGAAAAATCTGTGTTTTCAATAATCTTATCTACTATATTTATTAAAATTGTAATTTCATCATCTACATCTTTTTTTTCATAAAGCCAACTCTTTACAACATATAAATATCCTATAAAATTTCCGCTATCTACTGTTGATACATATCTAGGTATTAATGGTTCTTTAGTGTCAATATTATACCAATTATATAAATGTCCATTCCATTTTTGTAAACTTTCTGTAGTATATATTATCTTTTTTAATAAATTTAGAGCTTCATTTAGGTCAATATATCCTAAATCATTAGCCGAAATTACAGCTAACATTGATAATCCTATATTTGTTGATGATGTTCTTTTTACAATTTTATTTTTTCTGCCTTCTTGATAATTATCTGGTATTAAATAGTTATTTTCTTCATTCAAATATTCTTCAAAAAATCCCCATGTTTTTTTACCTATTTGCTTAATATAATCTTGTTCTTTAATATCTAAAATATCTATAGATGACTTTTCTGGTTTTTCTTTACTTATATAATACATAATAATTGGCGTAAATACCCATAATATAGCTAAAAATAACACTAATGAATTTTTACTTTGTGTATATATCATAAAAGTTATTATCCCTAATATAACATTTATTATCATATTTTTATAATATGAAATTATATCTGTTTTTGCAAGTTTTTCTGCTTCTTCTGACGTTGTCCATTCAAGTAAATTTTTATGTGTAAATAATAATCTATATATTGTTTTTAGTATTGCTTTTAAACTTACATATCCTTTATATGGTAAACAGCCTAAAGTTAATATTGCTCTTAAAATTATTCCTTTTAATCCAGTAACTTTAGGAGTAAATGTTTTTTGTTTTTCCTCTCCTTCTTTTTTTGCAATTAAATAATTAAATATTTCTAATATATATGGTATTATTACAACACCTACTATTATTAGTGATAATCCAATTATTTTTATATTAAATATATTTTTTATTATATATATATATGCTAGTGATACTAATATAGATATTTCTAATAAACTTCTTCTTAAATTATCAAATATTTTGTATTTTGATAAAAAATTTAGTGGACTATTATATCCTAACCATCTTATTATTTGCCAATCTCCTCTAATCCATCTTGAAAGCCTATTCATAAAGCTTGTGTACTTTGTTGGATAACCGTCCATTAACATTACATCAGATACAAGTCCACATCTTAAATAACAACCTTCTAAAAGGTCATGACTTAGGACTGTATTTTCAGGTATTGCATCTTTTAATATTTTTGAAAATACTTTTAAATTATAAATACCTTTTCCAGTAAAAATACCTTCTTTAAAATTATCTTGATATATATCTGAAATTGCATTTGTATAACTATCTATTCCTCCAGCTCCTGCAAATATCTTTGTAAATAATGTTTTATAACTTATGTCTAAATTAATTCCAACTCTTGGTTGCATTATTCCATAACCATCTACCACAATATTTTTTTGTTCATCAATAACTGGAGTATTTAATATATGTGCCATTGCTCCTACTAGCTCTGTTGCTGAGTTTAGAACTAAATCTGTATCAGCATCTAATGTTATTATATATTTTATATTTTCTAATGTTTGCTTTCTTTGTTCATTAATTAATTGCTCTTGTATTGTGTTTATTTTAAATGGATTTTTTTGTTGTATTATATATTCATTAAATTGATTTAATAATCCTCTTTTTCTTTCCCATCCCAAATAGCAATTTTCTTTTTCATTCCATTTTCTTTCTCTGTATAAAAAGCTAAATATTGGAAAATCTTTATTGGGATATTTTTCGTTTAATCTTTGAACTTGTTTTATCCCTTCTTGTATTACTTCTTCATCAAATTTTTCTTCTTTAATACTACTTTGTGAGCAATCGCCCAATAGTGCAAAATATAAGTTTTCTGATTTATTTGCCAAATAGTATCTTTCTAAATTTTCCATCATTTCTTTTACTTTTTCTTTACTTTTTATAATTGTTGGAATTACTACAAAACAAGAATTTTCTTCATCTATTCCATTTGAGAAATCTATTTTAGGGATTAATTTTGGTTTTATTGTTTTATTTAAAATGTATTGAATTACTTGAATTATAATTTCACTTGATGGTATTAAAAATATTATGAAACTTAATATTGATATTGTTATATTTTTTATATGAATATTTAATATATAACTTAAAATTATTGATATAATTATGCTTAATACTGATGTACCTATTATATACATTCTTGCTTTACTTTGTGAAGTTTTTTCTTTTTTTACTTTATATTCTAATTTATCATATAATTGATTTATTCCATTATCTATTAGATAATATCCTATATGACTTTTTTTACTTTTGCCTTCTTTTTGATAATTTTCCTTTGATATTTCTAATGTTTTCCTTGCTATATATATCTCTGATATTTTTGTCCTTTTACTTATTTCTTTTATTTTACCTCTATAATATTCCTTAGTTTTATAGTCCATTTTACTATAAACTTCTGCTGGGTCTTTTTTTAATATTTCTTCTACGCCATTAATTTTCTCGAATATTTCTAAAAAGTTTATTCTCTGTATTTCTTTTATACTGGTTATACTATTTCCTATTAAAACTTTTTGTATAGCTATATCAAAATGTTCTTTTTTTATAACTTCTGATACTGTCGTTCCTAATTTCTCTACAACTTCTTCTAATATATTTAAATATACATTTGCTTTTTTTCCATATCTTTTTAGTATATATGACATATATTCTATGAATGAATATTTCATATCCACTAATACTTCTTTTTCTATTTTCTTATTATTGTTTTTAAAAACTATTTGTGATTTTTCCTTATTTTCTATAAGCCTTTCAGAAATATTTTCTGCTCTATATTTTTGCATTTGACTATTATATATTCTTATGCAAACTTGCGCTACATTTTCTATTATAGCTATTTGTATAAATATTCCTATATTCCATATTTCGTCCATACTTAAAGTTTTTTTATTTTGATAGCTTTTTAAATAATCTTCTAGATTTTTACTTTCTATTTTGTTCTCTGAATATGCTACTATTTCTGCTGCAAGTACATATATTCTTGCAAAACCTTTATATTCTCCATTTGATATTCCTACAAAATTTGTATATTTTTTTAGTGGCAACTCTTTCTGGATTTGTTTTACTGTTTCTTCTATAATATAAAAATTATCTAATAACCATTCTCCTGCTGGATGTATGTTTATTCCTAATTTTAGATGTTCATTTAATAAGTTATATACTTCTTCTATGATTTTAAAATTTTCTAATAATTGTGGTATTGGATAAGTATCTTTTTGAGATTTTTGTGTTATATTATGACTTGATGCTATTTTTTCTAAATGTTTTTCTAATTGTATTTTTTCTAGCATTGCCCCTGTAATTTTTAGTTTTCTATTTTCTTTCAAAAAAATTCCACTCCTTGCAAACTTTTTTTGTTTTTATTTTTTG
>CANQTJ010000040.1 GCA_947626705.1 uncultured Clostridia bacterium
GTGACGTCACCCAAAAAGTGACGTCACCCAAAAAGTGACGTCACCCAAAAAGTGACGTCACCCAAAAAGTGACGTCACCCAAAAAGTGACGTCATTTTGGCGTTTCTGAATAAAAATTTAGGAAATGAAAAGAGGAACAAAAAATGAGTTTTAGTTCAATGATAGAATTACTACAAAATAAAGACAAAGGAAAAATAATATTAATAAATTCTGGAGCATTTTATATAGCAAGAGGAAAAGACGCAGTATTATTACATAACATATTAAATTTAAAAGTAAATTGCATGGAAACAGAAATATGCAAAGTAGGATTTCCAATAAATTCAATAGAAAAATATACAAAACTAATAGAGAAAAAACACTATTCATATATAGTTTATAATTATGATAGTAAGTTATCTAAATTAGAGATATTAAAAAAATTTAATGGTAAAAAATTAAATAACATTAAAGAAGATAAATTAAATTGTTATATTTGTTCAAATACTATAAAAATATATAAAAAAGCTGACAAATACATACAAGCAGTAGCCAATTTATATGAAGAAGAACAAAAAATAAATAAAGAAAAATAATAAGGAGAAAAAATGAAAAAAGAAAATAAATTAGAATTAATACCAAAATCAGAAAAATATATAGAATATATGCTACAAATAATATTAAAATTACCAAGAATAGAAAAATTTAATATAGGAAATGAATATAAAATAAGTATGTATAAAATGTTAAAATATATAATGTATTTAAATAAAATAGAACAAAAAGAAATTATAAATATATTAAATAAAATAGATGCAGAATTAAATATACAAAGAATATATTTAAGAATAATGAAAAAAAATAAATGGATAGATGAAAGAAAATTTAAAATAGCAATAGAACAAATATATGAAATAGGAAAAATATTAGGAGGACTAATAAAATACTATGCCAAAAACACTAAGAAATAAATTCGATATAAACTTAACATACGAAAAATTAATGGAAGCACATATAAAATCAAGAAAAGGAAAAGGATATAGAAAAGAAATAATAGAATTTAATTTAAAACAAGAAGATTACATTATATGGTTATTAGAACAATTAAAAACACAAAAATATAAACATGGGGGATATACAACATTTTATGTAACAGAACCTAAAGTAAGAAAAATAGAAAAATCTAGATATTTAGATAGAATAGTACATAGATGGTTAGTAGACAATTTTTTAGAACCATTATTTGTACCGCAATTTATAAATACATCTTACGCCTGTTTAAAAAATAAAGGAATGCACAATGCTTGTTTATATGTTCAAAAAGTTATGAAACATTGTAAAATAATATGGAAAGAATATTACATATTAAAAATGGATGTAGCAAAATATTTTGATAATATAGATAAACAAATACTAATTAATATAATAAAAAGAAAAATAAAAGATGAAAAAGTATTATGGCTAATAAATGAAATTTTATATGCCCAAAAACGTCCTAAAGGACTTGAAATAGGAAACTATACATCACAAATGTTTGCTAACATATATTTAAATGAAATAGACCAATATATAAAAAATAAATTACATATAAAATATTATTGTAGATACTTAGATGATAGTATAATAATTGTAGAAACTAAAAAAGAAGCAAAAGATGCACTACGAAAAATAAAAAAATTTTTAAAACAAAATTTAAAATTAGAATTAAATAAAAAAACACAAATTTTTAAAAACAAACAAGGAGTTAATTTTTGTGGATATAAAATAAATGAATATAGAATAAAAATAAGAGATAAAGGAAAAAGAAAACTTAAGAAAAAAGTAAAAAAATTAGAAAACCAAATAAAAAATGGAAAAATAACAAGCAAAGAAGCACATAAATATTTAGTAGGACATATAGGATATATAAAATATGCAAATACCAAAAATTTAGAAAATAAATTATTTTACACTTATTAAAATAATTTATATAAATTAGGGATAAATCGAAACCTATACCAATTCGAGCAATCCATGTACTAACAGGGGAGGCAATTACAACAACAGCAACAATTACACTAGCAACCGCAACAACAATAGCACTACTAACAGCAACAACAACATCGGATTCCGCCCACTCTAATATTTTTCTAGATTATATATTTTAAGGAATATATACAATGAGTATTAGATATTAAAGAGATTTATTCCTTCCTAATTAATATTTAGAATATATTAAAAAAGGTAAAAATGTATCAGTATAAATTATGCTAGTAAAATTATTGAATGTATAAATTATACGAAAAGCGGAATTATAAAAAATTTATAGTTCCGTTTAATAATATTTTTAAGGAGAAAAAAATGAATATAGTTTTTATACAAGGAAAAGTAATAGAAGATGTAAAATTCAAATTTATAATTCATAGCAAAGATTTATCAATTGCAATATTAAAAGTAAAATTATTAAATAAATCAGAAATAATAGTAAAAGCATATAATGAATTTGCAGATTTTTGCTATAAAGAATTAAATAAAGAAGATATTATTTTTTTAGAAGGATATTTAAATTCAAAAATGGAAGTAATAATAAAAACAATAAAAAAAGAAGTATAATAAAGCAAAAAAATAAAAAATAAAGAAAAATAGTAAATATTTACATTATGATAAAATTGACAAAAATATTAAAATAAATAAAAATAAATACATATATAAAAATATAAATTTTTAAAAAAGAAAGTGGGAAAAATTATGTTAGAAAAAATATATAATATAAATTATGAAGAATTAGATAAAATAATAAATAAAAAAATTAGAGAAAATAAAAATAAATTAAATAAAATAAAAATTGAAGAAATAAAACAAGAAAATAAAGAACAAGAAAATTTAATAAAAAAAATTGAAGAATATAATAACATAAAAAATAGTATTATAATGAAAGAAATGTATATACAAGGTTTTAAAGATGGAATTAATCTAATAATAGATTGTAAAACTTATAATTAAAAAGTTCATATTTCCCTAAGTTTTTTGCCAATTTTTATGAAAATTGTGTGACTAATTCAAAATAATATGCTAGTATTGAATTACAAAATAAATGGTTTTAAAAATCTTATATTTCAACATTTAAAATTTATTATTAGTAAACTGTAACCTTTTTTAATTTTTTTGCTTCTAAATTTGACAATTATTAAATAATATGTTATTATTTAAATACAAAATAAAGTGTTTGTCGTGATCTGTCAACACTGAATGCATGTGTGTATTGCAACTACACACATATTTTTTTCCTAAAAAAACAGAGTAGACTGCAACTATCTACCCTGCCGACTATGTATTGCTACAATTAGTCTATGTTTGATTGGCCATCTTGCTTTTGTTTCACTTGGTGAAGTTCTAATTGTAGTTGTGTATTTTTGTCTTTCTCTAACATCAACAAATCCACTAAGCGAAGAATTGCATCGTGAACTGGAGATACGATATAAATATTGAAATAATAGCATCTTTTATATAATTTATCAATAAAACCATTATCTAGTAGCGTTTTTTGCCAATTTTTATGAAAATTACTTGCAAATTTTATTATGGTTTAGTATAATAAATAAGAAAATTGCATATTAAAAATATGCAATTTATTATACTTGAAAAACTATGAAAAGAGGGAAAACAATGGAAGAAACACCAGAAAGAAGAGATGGAAAAATAATAGAAAGAGATATAGAAAAAGAAATGAGGACAGCATACATAGATTATGCAATGAGTGTTATTGTATCTCGTGCACTTCCAGATGCTAGAGATGGTTTAAAACCAGTACATAGAAGGATTTTATATTCTATGCACGAAGATGGAATTACATCAGACAAAGCATATCGTAAATGTGCTAATACTGTTGGTTCTGTTTTAGGACGTTATCACCCACACGGAGATAGTTCTGTATATGATGCTATGGTAAGATTAGCACAAGACTTTACAATGAGATACCCATTAGTAGATGGTCACGGTAATTTTGGTTCAGTAGATGGCGATAGTCCAGCGGCTATGAGGTATACAGAAGCAAGAATGTCTAAAATTTCTGAGCAAATGCTTACGGATATTGAAAAAAATACAGTTGATTTTATGCCAAATTATGATGATAGATTACAAGAGCCTACAGTTTTACCAGCTAGAATACCTGCATTATTAGTAAATGGTTCTTCAGGTATAGCCGTAGGTATGGCAACAAATATACCACCACATAACTTATCTGAAGTAATAGATGGAATTATTAAAGTTATAGATAATCCAGAAGTAACAATTGAAGAATTAATGGAAATTATTAAAGGACCAGACTTTCCAACAGGTGCTACAATTTTAGGTAAAGAAGGAATTAAAGAAGCCTATATGACTGGTAGAGGAAAAATAACAATGAGAGCAGAGGCAGAAATTGAAGAAATGAGCGGAAATAGACAAAGAATAATAGTAACTTCATTACCATATCAAGTAAATAAAGCAAAACTTGTAATGACAATTGCCGATTTATCAAAGGAAAAAAGAATTGAAGGAATTGCAGAAGTTAGAGATGAATCAGACAGAAAAGAAAAAACAAGAGTTGTTATTGAATTAAAAAGAGATGCAAGACCACAAGTTATATTAAATCAATTATATAAACACACTCAAATGCAAGAAACATTTGGTGCTATCATATTAGCTTTAGTAGATGGAGAACCAAAAATTTTAAATTTAAGAGAATGTTTAGATTGTTTTATAAATCATAGAAAAGAAGTAATACTAAGAAGGTCAAAATTTGAATTAGATAAAGCTTTAGCAAGAGCACATATTTTAGAAGGTTTAAAAATAGCTTTAGATAATATAGACGAAGTAATTAATATTATACGTTCTTCTTACGATAATCCAAAAGAAAGATTAATAGAAAGATTTGGATTATCTGATATACAAGCTCAGGCTATTCTAGATATGAGATTAAAAACACTATCTGGATTGCAAAGAGAAAAAATAGAAGAAGAATATAATGAATTAATGAAATTAATTGCATATTTAAAAGAAGTATTATCAAGTGATACATTAGTATATGACATAATAAAACAAGAATTATTAGAAATAAAAGAAAAATATGGAGATGACAGATTAACTAAAATTTTACCTGCAGTAGGAGAATTTGTTGAAGAAGACTTAATAAAAGAAGAACAAACAGTTATCACACTAACACATTTTGGTTATATAAAAAGAATGCCAATAGATACATATAAGAGCCAAAGAAGAGGTGGAAAGGGCATTACAGCAACTGCAACAAGAGAAGAAGATTTTGTAAAACAAATATTTACAGCATCTACACATGACACAATTTTATTCTTCACAAATAAAGGAAAATTATATAGATTAAGAGGATTTGAGGTTCCAGAAGCAGGAAGAACAGCTAAAGGAACAGCAATTGTTAATTTATTAAATTTAGATGCAGGAGAAAAAATATCAGCAGTTATTCCAATTCAAAACTTTGCAGAAGGAAAATATCTATTAATGGCAACAAAAAATGGATTAATTAAAAAGACTGCATTATTAGAATATAATTCTGCAAGAAAAAACGGATTACAAGGTATTACTTTAAAAGAAGATGATGAGCTTATAACTGTAAGACTTACAGACGGAGAAGATAATGTAGTACTTATAACTCGTGAAGGTATGTGTATAACATTTGATGAAAAAGATGTAAGACCAATAGGAAGAGTATCACAAGGCGTTATAGGTATAAGACTAGATGATAATGATGAAGTAATAGGAATGGAATCAATAATTGCTGGAGGAAAAGCGACACTTCTTGCTATAACTGAAAATGGATTTGGTAAAAGAACAGAATTAGATGAATATAGAGTACAAATAAGAGGTGGAAAAGGAGTTATTACTTATAAGATAACACCAAAAACAGGAAAATTAGTTGGAGCAAGAATTGCAACAGAAGACGATGATGTAATGCTAATTACAGACACAGGAACTATTATAAGACTTGAAGTTAAAGACATTAGTGTTCTTGGAAGATCTACACAAGGTGTAACCTTAATGAGAACATCAGATGGTGGAAAAGTTGTAAGTATAGAAACAATAACACCAGAAATACAGGAAGTAGATGAATAAAAAAATATAATATATAAAAATAAATAAAAAAGGAAAAATTCAAAAATTAAATTATTGAATTTTTCCTTTTTTAAATCTTAAATCTTCACCAAAAAAATAATAAATATCATAATATCCTACAATTCTAGAGCCAATTCTTTCTTCATAATTTTTAAAAATATCATTAATATTTAAATTAGTAGAAATAATAGTTTTAGTAATTTTATTATTTAAATTTAAAATTCTAGTATTTAAAATTGTAAATAATTCACTCAATTTCATACTATTTAAACTTTCAGTACCTAAATCATCTATTATTAACAAATCACAATCAAGAATTGAATTATAAAAATTATTATTTACATCTTTTTGTCTATTCATTTTATAATCTATTACGCTTTCAAGTAACACAGGAGCTGTTTGATAAATAACAGTTTTACCATTTTTTAATAATTCAGAAGCAATACAATTTGACATAAAAGTCTTACCGTAAACCAGTAGAACCTACAAATAATAAATTTTTATAATCTGGATTATCAAAATTATTAATAAAATCAATACATTTATTTTTTATATTAGAAATATTTTTTCTAGGAGAAATATTAAATCTATATTTTGATAAATCCACTTCATCAGAAAAAATTAATTCATTAAAATTATTAAAATTTTCTTTTTTTAAATTAGACATATTAGATTTATTAAAAGAAATATCTAATAATTTCTGTTTTAAACAATTACACATAGTTGTTTTATAATTATTATCTAAAATAAAACCAGTATCATTACAAATTTTACACTCATAAAATGGTTTTAAATAATCTACATTATAATTATTTTTTAATAAAATTAATTCTTTTTCTTTTTTTAAA
Source organism: uncultured Clostridia bacterium (assembly GCA_947626705.1). Classification (GTDB taxonomy): domain Bacteria; phylum Bacillota; class Clostridia; order TANB77; family CAG-508; genus CAG-269. The sequence continues at coordinate 6,930 of CANQTJ010000040.1, forward strand.
TTTGCAATTTTTTGTTTTAAATTATTAATAGAATAATTATTTGAAGAATTATTTAAAATATTTTTAGCTGTATTAATTGCAAAATTATTTAATTCATTATCTATTTCTTCTAAACGTGGAATTAATTTATATAAATTTTGCTTTCTTTTTTCTAAATCTAATTCCGCATCTAATTTTTTTTGACTATATTCTTTTAATAAAGAATTTAAAATTTCATTAGACATTATTATCTCCTTCTACCATATTATTAGCATATAGAAAATCTAAATTATTATATTGTCTTTGTTCATAATTTGCTTTTGAAACTTTAGATTTCATTTCTTTTAAATCTCTATTTTGTTTTTTTCTTTGCTCTAAAAATACCTGTATTTCTTCAGGAGTTTTTAAATTATGTTCATGCCAATCACTAATTATATTATTTAAATATTCAAAAGTAGGATTTTGCTTATAAGTTGTTCTTTTTAAAGCAAGTTCTATTATATTCATTTCATATCCAAAATCTAAAACCCAATTTTCTATATAAGCCTCTTCATATTGAGTTAAATTACCGTGTTTTCCAAGCTTTTTAGCTATAGTATTTTTTATTTTATTTAATTTTTCTTGCTTTTGGTCATATAAATCTAAATCATTCCAAGTATGTATTTTATTAGCTCCCCAAGCTTCTGCTACTGCTTGTACATAATTTTTATGTAATGCAGAACGATTATAACAATAGTCAAATAAAGTAATCATAACTTGTTCATCAAAATTATATTTTTTAAACCATAAATCAATATCATTATACCAAGAAGGCCCCATAATACCTTGAAAATACATATTATTAATATGCTCAATAGCTTTAGCCCTTGTTTGGTTTTTAGAAGATTGTTCAATTGATTGTGTAGATTGTTCTAAATTAGGCTTATATAAATTATTTAAAGTAAATTCTTGTAAATCTACAATTATATAACCAGTTGTCTTTTTTAGAATAAGATTATTATCTTCTAAAAATTTAAATCCATCATTAATAGTTTTGACAGGTAAAGATAATTTTTTAGATAAATCATTTACTTTAATATCTTTTTTATATTTAGAAAGAAATACTAAATATAAATAAATTTTTAAATAATCACCAGGAATTTTAGATAAATGTTCAGCGAAGAAAATATCTGGTATTAGTGTTTCTGAAAATAATAATTGTTTTTCGTTTTGTTCTAGTTTCATTATAAAATCTCCAATCAAAATAAATGATATATAAGCGGACATTAAAAAATTTTTAATAGTAGAGATTAAATAATGTCCGCTATTGTTCTTTAAATTATAACTTCTTTTGAATAAAAATTCAAGAAATTTAAAAGTTATTTTAATAAAAATTATTTTTTGCGTTACAATTTATTAATTATATAAGTTTTATTTATAAATGTTTAAATATTAATATTAAAATATTTAGAGTTTATTATTTTTGTCAGTGAATTGTAAAGTTTTTTTCAAAAAGATATAATTTTGGTTTTATTAAAAATTTTAATACATAAGTAATTACATATATTATACTTTCACCATTAAAACCTGAAAAACTAAATAAAAAAAGAGGAAAACAAAATATAAAAAATAAAAATATTTTTATATTTAAACTATTTATAAAACTTATAAGAATTAATATAAATAAATCCCATATTAAATTTAGAAAAATAGTGCTATAATCTATTATTCCTAATAATTTATTTTTAAAATTATAATTTTGTGGAAAAATAAAATTCATTTTATTAAATTGGTTATAAATATTAAATAAATAACCAGATGCTCCTTTCTATAAAATTTTATTTAATAAATTTTGAAAAACTATTTATATTTTGTGAAATATCTGTAGATATACCGCCTAAAAATTCTCTAACAAAAGAATTAGATTTTATTAAAGCATATAATCCTCCAATATATATAAATTTAGATAAAAGATTAGAAGAAGAATAATCAATAGAAAATAGAATTAATAAAATAAGAGAAACAACGATTTGTATAAATAATAATGAAAATAAATTTCTAAACCAAGATTTAAAGAACCATGAAGTAGATAATAATGAATTTGATAAAATTGCAAATGGAGCAATTAAAACAAATACTTTTATTAATACATATCTAAAAGAATAAGAAAAAACTAAATTCAAAAGTGAAAAAGAAATAATACCTTTAATTAAGCCATCTAAAGAAAAAATATCAATAGAAGAATTATTAATAGAAACATTAGTATTTATATCTAAAATAAGTTCAGAAAAACAAATATTTTTATTAAATAAGCTTTCTCCCAGACCTCTAATTGCAAGAGAAATATTAGACATTATATCCAAAAATTGAGTTAAAAGAAAATAAGAGCAATTCATACAAATACCACAAATCACTAGCTTTATTAAAAAGCTATGAGGATTTTCTATTTGTGAATAGGTAAAATGAGAAAGAAAATGTTTTATTGCAAAATATAAAATAATTCCTAAAAGTAAAGAATTTGCAATTAATAAAATACCATTTGTTGTAGAAGTACCAAAAATATTTTCAAAATTTTTATCATTTAAAATTTCTGAATTAATAAAAGTAATATCATCTAATAAATAATATAAATTATTATCAATAGAACTAAATAAATTTCCTAAAATAGTATTTATTGTATCAATTATAATTTGAGTTATATTTCCTTGTTCCAATTTTCCTCCTAACTAACCAATGATTTTATTGCAGATAAAATTAAATCAATTGCAAGAATAAAAGCATAAGAAAATAAAGATCCTTTAATTATTTTCTTTCCCATTCTTATTCTTTCTTCATCTCCAAAGCTAAATTTTTTCATAAAAACTCCAGTTCCTACAGCAACCGCAGCCGCAGGTGTAGAAAGCTTTAGAAGCCAACTTTCAATACTTTCAAAAGCAGTGTTAATTTTTGAAACTAATTTAGGCTCCCCTAAGGCAAAACAAGTTGTGCTAAATGACATAAATAAAATCATTGATAATAATAGTGTAAATATTATAAAGTATAAATTTTTTTTAAATTTAAACATAAAAATTCTCCTTTCATAAAATATTAATAATAAATAAAAAATAAAAATAAAAAATAAATAAATAAAAAATAAAAATAAAAAATAAATAAATAGAAAATAAATAAATAGAAAATAAATAAATAGAAAATAAATAAATAAAAAATAATAAATAAATAAAAAATAAAAAATAAAAAATAAAAAATAATAAATAAAAAATATTAATAATTAAAAAATTAAATATTTTTAAAATAAGGCAATAATTGTATTTTTTTAGGTTCATAAATTATATTACCATCAGATAAAAAACTAATAGCAGTAAATGTTTCTAGTTGTCTAGTAAAAAAATTAGTATCATATATATAATCTGTTTGATAATAAGAATTATATGATTCAGAAATATTAGAATTAATAGAATTTAAACTATTAGTAATATAGTTAAAATTAGTTTCTTTAGCACTTTCTGAAATACTTTTAGAAATTTTCTCTTTTTCTTCTTTTCCTAATTGTTTTTGAGCTTCTTCAATAGTAAAAATATCATCAGTTCTAAACCAAATTTTATTTATTAAATTTTGAGTTATTACTTTTACAGAACTATCATCTTTTAAAGTATTTTTTAAAGATGAATAACTTTGAGTGCTAACAATATTTATACATTTTGCTTCTCTACTCAAAGAGAAAAAATCACTATCTGTTTTTGTACAATATTTATCATATTCATCACAAATAAATGCTGTTTTTTTAATATTACCTTTAGAAAGAGAATTTAATATTTCTGTTTGAAAGTCTAATTTTAAATATGTAGCAATTATTTTTGATAAAATGTTATATTCAGAAATATTCATATTAAGTACAACAATTTTACCATTTTTTATAACATCTTCAAAACCTAAAAAATTAAGTTTTTCTTTAGGGGGAGAAAAAGTAGAAAAAATATCATAATCTGATATAAAAGTATTAGTTATTCTGGTAATTTCTGAAATTAAAATAGCTTTAGTTCTTGAATCTAAGGTTTCAAATTCTTTTTGAAAAAAATTTAAACATTCATTTAATTCATAAATTTGTTTAGTATTTAATTTTGAAGAAATAAAAAGATTTTTTAATATTTGTACTTTTTCTTTATAATAATTTGGGATAGTTATAAGATTATGTAACTCAGAAAAAGTTACATAATTGTTATTATACAATCTACATAGTTTTATTGCTTCCGCTAGTATTTGCTCAGATTTATCAAGCCAATATGATTCAGAATTATTTTCAGAGAATAGTGTTAATATTGTTTTTAATCTATTAGCTAAAACAATTGGATTTAATGTTGGTTTATGTAATGGATTATAAAAGTTACCTGAGTTAAGACCTATAATAATTAAATCATTTTCTAAATTATATAATTTTGAATATTCAATAATTTGATTACAATAATTTCCTTTTACATCTAAAATAAGCATTGCAATTTTATCATAAGGATTTTCACTATTATATTTTAATAACTGTTTTGTAAAAGGATACATAGCCGAAGATGTTTTTCCAGAACCTATTGTACCAGTAATTAAAAAATTTTGATAAAGACCACTTTCTGGAATGTATAAATATTCATTAGTATTTAAATCTTTTCCAATTAATAAATTTAATTTTGATTTATTTTGTATATTATTAATGTTTGATTTAAATTTTTTTCTTCTTTTAGAAATAATATTAATAAAAAATGTATTAAATAAAAAATGTGAAAAAATAATATTAGAAAAAATATATGTAAAAATAGAACAATATTTTATGTATTTCCATAATATTGGATTTTGCGTACATATATCAAATGGATGTATACCATAAGATATTATTATTTCTTTAGAATAATAAATTGGATAAAAAATAGAAAAATAAAAAATAAAAGAAAAAAATACAAAAATAGTGCAAAAAATTATTTTGTTTTTTAAGATTATAATCCCTCCTTTTTAATTTTTAATTTTGAACCTTGACGAGAATGTAAGATTTTAATTTCGAAAAAAGTATAAAATGAATATAAAGTAATAAAAAGATTAATAATAAATATGATAAAAAATAAATTAATTAGTCTAAAAATAATATCACCGCCTTACCAAAAGTAATATACAACATTTTTTTAAATTTGTCTATACTTTTTGAAAAAAATATGATAAAATTATTTTGTAAACTAATTTAAGGAGGAAAATGATGGAATTTAATAAAGATACAAGAATTGGTGAAATTTTAGAAAAAGCACCAGAAAAAGCAGATATATTATTAGAGATAGGAATGCATTGTTTAGGATGTCCAGCATCACAAATGGAAACTTTACAAGAAGCTTGTGATGTACATGGTATAGATGTAGAAGAAGTAGTAAAAAAATTAAATGCTTAAAATAACTAAATGAAATATAAGAATAAAATTTTTAACGTTAACTAGAAATAAAATTAATTAATTATGAAGGTTAATACATTACATATTAGCCTTCATAAAAAATTTATAAGTAGTAAATCTTAACCAAAAGTTACTATTCACAGCCGATTTTAAATAAAAGCTTGTAATATTGCTGTAATCAAAACTTAATATAAATTTTTTTGT
>CANQTJ010000041.1 GCA_947626705.1 uncultured Clostridia bacterium
ATAATACATATTTTCGGTAAAAGTTGGGATAAACCTGTCGCTGATACAAAAGAAATAGATTCAGAGTATGAAAGATTTTTAAATAAAATTTAATATTTACAGTCAATAGCTAAAATTGTAATTTTGTTAGTTGTTAAGGCTATACCAATTACAAATAACTTATGTCTTTAGCTATTGACAACATAATGGCGCTCATTCTTCTGTACCTATATCATTTAATATAGCTTTTGATTTTTGGTCTGGCATACCAAATTTTTGAGATAAATATCTTAAAGAAGCAGCTAACTCTCCATCTGGTCCCCCATATTGAGAAATTATAACCTTTGCAAGTTTTGGATCTTTACATTTAATATTAATTGGATATTCTAACATTTTATCATAAGTCCACATTAGTTCATTCCTCCTTCCCAAGGCCAGGTTTCGTTTTATTTGGAAGAACTATTTTTTTATACAATTTTTCTACAATGGCTATAAATTGAGATTCAATAGATATTTTGAAATATATGTAATATGATAAAAATAAATAAAAATTAAAAAAAGATTGTTTGAAGTTTAAAGATATGATACAATAGTAGCAAATTTAAGGTGGGATAAAGATGAAATTATATGTAATTAGACATGGATTAACTAAGTGCAATGTTGAAAACAAGTATAATGGAAGATATGATGAAGATATTATTGAAGAAGGAATACAGCAAGCAATAAAAGCAAGCCACATTGTAAAAGACTTAGATATTGATTTAATTATTTGTTCTCCAATGAAAAGAACAAAACATACTATGAAATTAGTAAATGTAAATAATATAGATGTAATATATGATGATAGATTAATGGAAAGAGATGCTGGAAAGCTTACACTAACTACAATAGATGAATATTATGACAATGAATATTATAATTATTATTCAACCAAACCAGTAGAAGGTCTTGAAACGCTACCAGAATTATTTACTAGAGTACATTCATTTTTAGATGAAATCAAACTTAAATATAGTAATAAAAATATATTATTAGTTACTCATGGTGCTGTTGCAAGAGCTATACAATTTTATTTTGAGCAGATGCCAAAAGATGGAATGCTATTAAAATGTAGCGGACAAAAAAACTGTGAAATTAAAGAATATGAAATTTAATGTAAAACTCTGATTCCACATACAAATATGCTAATTTATACATTGTATTCTTATAGTAAAATTCATCAAATTACTGATACAACAGAATATAAAAATAAATAAAAACATTTTTTTATATAAATTATTCTACGATAGTTAATATTTATTTTTTTCATTCATACACTTTTATTGAGGTGATTAAATGCAAAAAAACACATTACAAACAAAAGTAATAAATGTATACAATGAAAATAGCATAACAATTACAGAATTAGTTCAAGAATGGCTTAATGAAAATTATTTTTTTTGGAATTTAAACAATGATAAAATTGAAATGAAATATAATTGTGTAAATAAATAGTTATAGAAAATTTAAACTCTGGAAAGGAGAATAAATGCAAGAGTTAATGTATAACTTTCCGCCTACTTATTTTAAAGTAGGAATTTACACAAGACTTTCAAGAGAAGATGAAAAAGACAAAGAATCTGAAAGTATTGATACACAAAAAAAGTTACTAATAAACTATATAAAAAGTCAAGGCTGGATCTTATTTAAAATATATGTAGATGATGGATTTACTGGTACAAACTTTAATAGACCAGATTTTAAAAATTTAATTAATGACATTGAGCTTGGTAATGTAAATTTAGTAATTACAAAGGATTTGTCAAGGCTTGGTAGAGATTACATTGAAACAGGTTATTATTTAGAAAAATACTTTCCATTAAAAAATGTACGATATATTGCTTTAAATGATGGAATAGACACATTTGACAATAATAACACTAGTAATGATATGACACCTTTTAAATCTGTTTTTAATGATATGTATGCAAAAGATATTTCAAAGAAAGTACGCTCTAGCTTACTTACAAAAGCATCTAGTGGACAAAATATTAAATCTTTTTTACCTTATGGCTATAAAAAAGATGAAAAAGACAAAAATATTATCTTAGTAGATTATGAAGTTTCGCCCATTATTCAAAAAATATTTGAAATGTATTATGCTGGAAATAATAAAACCGAAATATGCAGATACTTAAATACAAATAAAATATTAACACCTTTATCTTATAAAAGAAAAACTACAAATTATTTTAATCCAAATAATAAAACAAATTTATGGAGTACTACTATGATTACTAAAATTCTCAGAGATAGAGTCTATATTGGTGATTTAGTACAGCATAAATATAATAAGTTAAATTACAAAACAAAAAAAGTTATTAATGTTCCAGAACAACAACATATCATCATTGAAAACAATCACGAACCAATTGTTGATAGAAATATTTTTAATAGTGTTCAAATTATGCTTGATAAAAAATCAAATGAATGGAATTATACTACTTCTACTCCCCATTTACTTAAAGGTCTTGTATTTTGCAAAAAGTGTAAATCAAAAATTACATATAATAAAAACCATGGAAAATATTTTAGATGTGTATGTTCTTCTTATAAAAGAAATGGTAATAACTTTTGTTCAAATATCCATTTAAGAGAAAATACATTAATTAATAGTGTAATTAGTAGTATAAAAGAAAATATTGCTAATTTTTTAAAATATGATGAGTTAGAATATATTTGTCCCAATTCTCGAAAAGATAGCAAAAAATTAGATTATTTAAATTCAAAAATAAATGAAAAAGATAAGTTAATTCAATCTCTTTATGAAGATAAAGTAAAAGGAATTATAACAGAAACTTTATTTATTAAACTTTCTACCCAATATGAAATTGATAAAAAAATTTTACTTAATCTAGTTCAAAAAGAAAAAGACATTAATAAATATACAATAAAAAAAGAAGATTTTATCAGTAATATTCAGAAATTGTTAGATTTCAATGACAATAATATAAACAGAAATTTACTTATAAAATTAATTGACAAAATTGAAATAGATGATACTAATATTGAAATATATTATAAATTTAAAGCAATTTAAATTTATAATATATAGATTTTTAAAGTGAAATTATTAAATAATTTACTAAATAAAATTTTACTTGAATTTCAAGCAAAAATATGATAAAATATACAAAATTTTATAATTATGCAACCTCCTATAAGAAACATCAAGGGAGTTTTAATATAGTAACTATTAACAATGCAAAATGAGGTCAATTGATAAGGAGGAAAATATGAATATGTTGGATTGGATTTTATTGATTTTAGGAATCATTTTTTTTATTTCTATGTGTGCTTATTTTATTATAATAGAAATAATATCCAGTGTATTTAAAAAACAAGGATTTGTAGGAAGTAAAGAAGATCTGTACAATGTTGTATTTAAAAAATTTGATTTTGATTATTCAGTTACTTCAGGTACTGATAATAATGAAAATCAAGAAAATTTGATAAGTGATGCTATCAAACATATTGATACAGAATATAATCCGACAATAAAAGAAGTTGATTATTATGAATAAAATTTCTTTATCTTTTACAAAACATAAAATGAGAGTTCAATATGACTCTCATTTTATGATTATTATATTGAAATCCTTTATAAATTTAAAGTATTTTATATTGTAAATTTATTTAAAACTTGCTATAATAAATACATAAATTTAAAAGAAAGGAGCTGATTAATTATGTCTGAAGCACAAATTCAAGCAATTAAAGATGTTATAAAAATGACACCAAGACTTAATTTAGAATGTCTAAATTCTATAAAAGTTTTAATGGAAAAAGCTATTGATTCTGAGCTGTTAAAGCTAGAACCTACTGTCATTTTAGAAAACATGGATATTACTGAAAAAGTAATGTATTTAGACTATTTAACAGAAAGCAAAGATACCAAAGAAAAAGAACTAAAAAATGCAGTATCTTTTGAAGAAATTTTAAAGAGAGAGGGGTTGACTTATGATGAACAGAGGACAAGTTTATAAATAATATTTTAAAATCTATAAAATTAAACTCTAAATCAAATTTTATTCAAAAGAGTTTAAATTACTCCCAAACAAAACGAAACCCATGGTTCTTCAAGCCATCTCCACTTATTACATGGGAAATAAATAGATAAAGGACCATAAACTTTTTGATACTTATCTTTTAATTCTTTCAACTCTTTGCAATATCTTCTATGAAGAGCTAAAGCTCTATCATCATCTGGATGAGTATCCAAATATAATGCTAATTCAATTATTGAAAAATTATAGCTTTTTATTTGTTGTAACATCTCTTCTTTAGTATCACAATTAATTGTATTTTCTTGTTGGCAACCGCAATCATTTGACATATTATACATATTATTGTTTAAATAATTTTCATTATTATTATCATTACATCCACAATTTCTATTTTCATCTATTGACATTTGTTACAGCCCTCCTTTATAGTATTTGTTGCTTCAATATATTCCATTTCTCTCATATCTTGACATGGCATATAAGGGCTTACTAATTCTGGATAAATTGTTCCCATTTTTAATCCAACACAAGGTTTAAAAATTTTATCCATATATTGATATGGAACATAACTTTGTGCTAACATTGGATTTTCTGGAAATACATTGTATTCTTCATCAAATCCACATTCACAACAATCTACATATTCATTATTATTACATGATGAATTTGTATTTTGATAAGAAGTTTCCATTACTTCTTCTAAATCGTTTGAATTATTTTGATAATTATTGTTCATACAAGAACATTTTCTACATCTTCCAAACATAATCTTTTTCCTCCTTTTATTATAATTATATGTGTTTTTTCGACAAATGTTTCCATAAAAAAACAAAACAAGGTATTTTATCCCCTGCTTTGTTTTTACTATATTACTAATATATTATTTCATATTATTAATATAAAATTATATTCTTACAACTCCACCAATTATTTTGCTTTCTACACTATTGTCTAACATTTTTGAACCACTTGATAATACTACTGTATCTCCTTTTTCTAATATTTCTTTATCTTGTAATTTCTTTAATCCTATTTCAATAGTTTTATCTATTGTTTGTTGTTTTTCTACTAAAACTGGTGTAACATTCCAAACAATTCCTAATTGGTTAAATGTTCTTCTATTATCTGTTATAGCTAAAATTGGGCAACCTGCTCCCATTCCTGCTAATCTTCTAGCAGAATCTCCTGAATTTGTATAACAAACTATAGCATCTGCTTTTATATTTTTTGCTATAACACATGCAGAATATGATATATTTGATTCTAAATCATCTAATTTAATTTCTGTATTTTCATCAAATTTTTTCCAATAATCAATTGTTTGTTCAACTCTTCTAGATATTTTATCCATTGTTTTTACACATTCTACTGGATAATCTCCCATAGCACACTCTCCTGATAACATAAGTGCACTTGTTCTATCATAAACAGCATTTGCTACATCACTTGCTTCTGCTCTTGTTGGCAATGGTTGATGTGTCATTGTTTCTAACATTTGTGTAGCTGTTATAGCTGGTTTGTTTGCTTTATTACTTAATTTTATAAATCTCTTTTGCATTATTGGTGGTTCTGTATAATCAGTTTCTGTAGCCATATCTCCACGAGCTATCATTTGAACGTCTGCATTTTCTACTATTTCCTCCATATTTTCTAAGCCTTCAACATTTTCTACTTTTGTAATTATTTTTATATCTTTTCCACCATTTTCATCTAATACTTTTCTAACTTGGTCTATATCATCTTTATTTCTTGTAAATGACATTGCAACATAATCATAGTCATGTTCACAAGCTGTTTTTAAATCATTAATATCTTTCTCTTTTAATGCTGGTAATCTTACTGCTGTTCCTGGTAAGTTCATAGTTTTTCTACTTCCTAATCCATTACCATGCACAACTGTACATACTATATCTTTATTTACTATTTCATCAACTACTAATTCAATAGCTCCATCATCAATTAATATTTTTGATCCTGGTTTTACATCGTTATATAGCCCTTTATATGTTACAGATACTTTGTCTTTATCTCCTATTATATCTTCATTTACTAATGTAAATTTTTGTCCATCTTCTAATTGTATTTTTTCATTTTTTCCTGTTATTAACATACCTGTTCTTATTTCTGGTCCTTGCATATCTAAAATCATTGGAATTGGCATATCAAGTTCTTTTCTTAATCTAATTATATCTTCTGTTTTTTCTGATTGTTCATCCCAACTTCCATGTGAATAATTTATTCTTGCTACATTTAGACCTGCTTCGAATAATTCCTCTAATTTATTCTCACTTGCTGGTCCTATTGTTCCTACTATTTTTGTTTTTCTTAATGTTTTCATTTTTATTCCTCCCTTATTTTTAAACCGTATTTTATTATAACATAATAATTTACCATTTTTCAACAATTTTGTAAAATTTTCTAACTTTATGACTATAATTAGTTATTAGTTAGAATTAAACTAATATAAATAATAATATTAATTTTAAAAATTAGTTCGAACTAATTTGTTTATTACTTTAACTAATTTTAGTGTGTTCATAAATTTTATTTATCATTGTAAAATAACAATTGCATGAATTTTTGCATTATCTTCGCTACATATTGTTATAATATGCTGATTATCTTCAAAAGTATATTTACACTTAATAACGTCACCTATTTTTACCTCTTTTTTATATTGTATTCTAAAATTATTATATGGTCTTTTTTGATATACTTCTTCTGGTAACACTTCATAAGCTAAATCTAAATAATATAAATTATGCATGTGACCATTTATATCTATATCTCTTCTACTAACTTTATATTTTATTTCATTTGTAAAAAACTCAGGTGCTTTTATTCTATCCAATTCATTAACATTAAATACATTTTTATCTTCAAAATTATATTTATCTACAACATTATTCCCTATTCTAGTTATTTTACCTGTTGTTATATCTACTAATACCCATTTTGAAGTTCCTATTACACATAAATTTTTTTCATTATCATACATTTCAAAATCTCTATATGTATATGATTTTTTTATTTCTCCTCCTATTGTTCTTGCCCATGTATTTACCTTTAAAGTTTGTCCATATTTTGGTCTTTTAATAACTTGCACTTTCCAGTCTAATAATACCCATGAAACTTTCACATTCTGTATATCATTAGGTCCATACCCTGCTATATCAGAATGATGTGTTCCAATATTTTCAAAAATCTCTAATATACCTTTATTTTTTATATAATTATCTTTTCCTATATCTTCTAATCTTATTTTAAATTCTTCGCTAAATATCATAATATATGCCTTTCTAAAATAAATATTTGTTTTTAAAGTAAAAATTAAAATTTATTTTGTTTTTTCTTCATATCCAGGTTTTTTTAATAATCTAAACATATTTTTCTTATATTCTTCTACTCCTGGTTGATTAAATGGATTTACTCCTAAAATTAGTCCTGATACAGCACACGCTTTTTCAAAGAAATATATTAGTTCTCCTATGTTTTCTTCATCTAATTTTTCTATATTTATAACTATATTAGGAACATCTCCCATAACATGTGCTTGTATTGTTCCTTCCATTGCCTTTTTATTTACATAGTCTAAAGATTTTCCTGCTAAATAATTTAATCCATCTAAATTATCTTCATCTTTATTTATTTTTATATCTGTATTTGGATTTTCTATTGAAATAACTGTTTCAAATAAATTTCTTCTTCCATCTTGTATATATTGCCCCATTGAGTGCAAATCTGTCGTAAAATCAACACCTGCTGGAAAAATCCCTTTTTGATCTTTTCCTTCACTTTCTCCATATAATTGTTTCCACCATTCTGTAAAATAGTGCATTTTAGGTTCATAATTTACTAATATCTCTATATTTTTATATAGTTTATATAAGATATTTCTTACAACTGCATATTGATAGCATTCATTATACTTTAAGTTTTTATCATTATATCTTTCTTGTGCACTTTGAGCTCCTTGCATTAGTTTATCTATATCAATCCCAGCAGTTGCTATAGGTAATAATCCTACTGCTGTTAAAACAGAGTATCTTCCTCCAACATTATCTGGAATAATAAATTTTTCATATCCTTCATTATCTGCTAATGTTTTTAATGCCCCTTTTTCTTTATCTGTTGTTACATATATTCTACTCCTTGCTTCATCTATGCCATATTTATTTTCTAATATTTCTCTAAATATTCTAAAAGCTATTGCTGGTTCTGTTGTTGTTCCTGACTTTGATATAACATTTACAGAAAAATCTTTATCTCCTATATATTCAATCAATTCATTAATATAATTAGAACTTAAATTGTTTCCAATATATAATATTTGTGGATTTTTTCTTTGCTTTTCAGTTAACATATTATTAAAAGTACTTGTTAAAGTTTCAATTACAGCTCTTGCTCCTAAATAAGATCCTCCTATACCTATAACAATTAATATATCTGATTCTTTTTTTATTTTTTTTGCCGCTTTTTTTATTCTTTTAAATTCTTCTTTATCATAATTTGTTGGTAATTCTAACCAACCTACAAAATCTTTTTCATCATTGGCTCTTTTATGAAGTTCTTTATGAATATTTTCTACTTGTTCCTTATACTCCATAATTATTTTTTGTTCAATACCAGTATTTTTTAAATTTAATTTAATTCCTGACATTTAATTACCTTCTTTCGTTTTTTTCTTATTATATTAAAAATATCAATTAAATTCAAGTAAAAAATTATTTTTTGATTTTTTTGTAACCAATTTTCCCCAATTTCATAATATGTAATATACAAAGGAACAACGAAAAAGCACTAAACAGATAACAGTTTTTTTCATGAAAGGGGGTCTAGACTATGCCAGAAAATAGAGGTTGTGGTGGTTTCGGATTTGGTGATGACTGCTGCTGGATTATAATCCTTATATTAATATTATGTTGCTGCTGTGGTGGTAATAGAGGAGGATGTTGCTAATCCTATAAGACATATTTAAATAAAAGAGGGAACAGAACTAGACGGGAAAAGGAGCTAGGCTTTAGAGGGAAATCGGGACCGAGGGAAATCGGAGCCAGACTTTAGAGGGAAATCGGGGCCAGGCTTTTTATCCCTCTTTTTTTTTATAACTTCTATTAATAAAGTAATTATAAAAAAAGAGGGATAAAAAGCCTGGCCCCGATTTCCCTCAAAAAGCCTGACCCCGATTTCCCTCTAAAGTCTAGCTCCTTTTCCTCTCTTTCCACTTTTTTCTTTTTTTCTCTTTACTATTTTTTTATATTGTTTCCATATCTTTTTATTTTTTGCGTTGTAGTCTTTTCAAACTCTTTATCTCTAATTACAAAATCCTTAATATGCTTATAATTAGGAATTTTTTTATTTACTCCAGATATTACATCAGAAATTACCTTTTTTATTTCTTCTTTAGTTGGAACTGTACCCTTTAAATATTCCGTAATTGCCTCAATATTAGGAAATATTTGAGCATTTATATATGTTTCATCATCATTTTCCTTTTGAACTCCTAATACAAGAGATTCTGAAATTAATGGATTATCATTTAAATAAGATTCCAATTCTTCAGGATAAATATTTTTTCCATTTTTAGTTACAATTACACTTTTACATCTACCTGTTATATATAAAAATCCATCTTCATCTATTTTTCCTAAATCTCCTGTATGGAACCATCCATCTTTCAATACTTTTTCTGTTTCTTCTGGCATATTATAATACCCAAGCATTACATTTGGACCTTTAACTATTATTTCTCCTACACCCTCTTCATTTGGATTATCTATTTTATATTCCACATTTGGTATAGGTAATCCTGCACTATCATTTCTCTTAAAGAAGTCTGTATTTCCTGCAACTAAAGGTGAACATTCTGTTAGTCCATATCCTTGTAAAGAATTTAGTCCTAGCTTATCAAACATATTTGCAATCTCTGGATTTACAGCAGCAGCTCCAACTATAAATACTCTTAATCTTCCACCTAACGTATTTTTTACTTTTGATTTTACAATTAACTTTAAATAAAATGGCAGTTTATCAAATACATTTTCATTTTCTTTTAAATTTTTTATATATTTTTGTGGTAGTGATTTTTGCATATTTTTAATAATTTTTTGATACATTTTTTCTAAAAGCAAAGGAACGCATAATATTACAGATGGATGGTATTCTATCATATTAGAAGATATATATCTTAGTCCATCGCAATAACATATACTTGCACCACTATATATTGGTAATAAAAATCCTAATGTACACTCATAAGTATGATGTATCGGTAAAACTGAAAAAAATAAATCACTTCTTTTAACTTTTACTATGCCATAAGTTGATAAAATATTTGAGCAAATATTCCTTTGTGATAAGCAAACACCTTTAGCATTTCCGGTTGTTCCTGATGTAAATAATAATATTTTTAATTCATCTGGATTTATTTTTATTTCGCTAAATTTTTCATTTCCTTCTTGCAATAAATTTTTACCATTTTCTAATTCTAAATCAAATTCTAAAAATTTATCATTTAAGTTTTCCTTATCAAAACTAATAAAAAAAATATTTTTATTTTCTAATTTATCAATATCTTCTACTATTTGTTTTAAATTTTTGCTATCTCCTAAAATACATTCAGTTTTTGATACATTCATAAAATTAATTATATCATTTGAATGTAACTCTTTATCTATTGGAACGACTATTCCTACTATTGTTGCTGCTAAATATGATACTGCCCATTTATAAGAATTTTTTCCTATAACTGCAATTCTTTTATTCATAAGCCCTTTTTCTATTAAACAAGTTCCAATTCTTTCTACATCATTTTTAAATTCTTCATATTTTTTATTATATATTTTCCCATTTTCATCTTTTAACTTAAAGGCTGTCCTTGTTTTAAATATTGTTGCTGACCTATATAACATATCTTTAAAGTTTGTTACTTCTTCACATTCATGATACTTATTTTTTAATTTTTCTGATATAGTTAATTGTTGTTTCATTTTACTATCATTCCTCTCAAAATATATAAACATAAAATATTATATTTTTATTCATATCTATAAAAATCTATTTTTGTTTCTTTATTTACCTGCACACTTCCATCATAAATACTTTGCTCATTATTTTTATATGGTATATCAAAATAAACTACTGTCCTAAACTTTTGGTTTTTATTATTTTCTAACTCTATATCAAATGAAATTGCAGTTTCTATTGATGATGTAATTATATCACATCTTTTTAATAATTTTCCATTATATGTTATTGGATTTTGTGTATCTGTCATTGTATAATCTGTTTTTATGTTTTGATTTATATAACTTAGCGTTATTGGATTAGCACAATTGTTATATAATATTGGCTTAGTTAAATCTGCTTGTTCTTCTGATGTAGTTTCAAATTCTATTTCTTCTGTAATTAAATTATCTTCATCTATTTGACTTTTAGCAAAATCATTTATTGATTTAAAATATAGATTCGGTTTACCAATTTCTGGTTTTTTAGTGAATTTTATATTAGATATTTTTACTTTCTTTAAAGTATTTTCTAATGTATTTTCTTCTGAGTTATTGTTTATAAATATTGCTATATCTGTATAAGCATATAGATTCTCTATTGTAAAATTTGTTGGAGAACTATTTTTATTTTTTGCATTACAACTACTAAAAAATATTATTTTATCTATTGAAAAAATTGTTTCTTTATTTTTTTCCGCAAAAGATATTATACTATTCTCAAATTGCTTTTTTTGTAATATATTATTATAAAACTTTTTAAAAAGAAAAATTAATATTATTATTAAAATAATTATTATTGCAATATAAATTATTTTCTTAATTTTTTCTTTCATATTAAATTTCATTCCTTTCTCGCTTCGCTTCAAGGCATACAGATATGAAAAATTACTTTCTTTTATATTAATGTTATAGCAAATGAACTATAAATATTTTATATTAAATGATTTAAATAATGTTCGCTATTGTTCTATCTGCTATTAAAAAACATATTATATAATTAAAAAAATTTAAATCTCTCATACTATTTATTTATAATTTATATTATAATATTATATTTATTTGTCGAAATCAAGTTTTTTAAATATTTTAAAAAATTTTCTAAATATATTTTAAAAAATTTGCTCAAAAGTATTGACATTTTATTTTAAATCCTGTATACTAGTCATTGTCAAAAGGACATGGTCGTTTAGCTCAGCTGGGAGAGCATCTGCCTTACAAGCAGGGGGTCATAGGTTCGAGCCCTATAACGACCACCA
>CANQTJ010000042.1 GCA_947626705.1 uncultured Clostridia bacterium
GAAAAAGAACATACACTTCTACGGTAATGCCATTAAGAGGTGCTTGGCTAGAATATGAAACAGATGGAAATGATATTTTTTACGTTCGTGTTGATAGGACAAGAAAATTGCCAGTAACAACGTTATTAAGAGCTATAGGAATTGTAAATGATGACCAAATAAGAGATTTATTTGGAGATGAAGAATTATTAACTGCAACAATTGCAAAAGATACAATTAAAACACAAGACGAAGCATTAATTGAAATTTATAAAAAATTAAGACCAGGTGAACTTCCAACAGTAGATGCTGCAAAAAATTTATTTGACGGATTATTTTATGATAATAGAAGATATGATTTAGCAAAAGTTGGTAGATATAAATTTGACCAAAAATTAAATTTAGCTACAAGAATAGCAGGAAAAGTAGCAGCAGTAGATATAATGGATAAAGAAACAGGCGAGGTCTTTGTACAGGCAGGAGAAGTAATTACAGACGAAGTAGCTCAAAATATAAAAAATTCAGGAATAAATGTTGTGGATATATTGGTTGGAGATAGAGCTGTTAGAGTTATAGGAAACGGAACAGTTGATATTCATAAAGTTTTACCTGCTGTTGATTTAAGTTCTTTAAATATTAAAGAAGACGTTAATTATCAAGTCTTACAAAATATAATAGAAAATACAGATGAAAAAGATTTAGTGAAAATTATAGGACAAAGAATTGATGAGTTAATTCCTAAACATATTACAACAGAAGATATGATAGCTTCTGTAAATTATTTATTAAATTTATCTCATGGAATTGGTGTTATAGATGATATAGACCATTTAGCTAATCGTAGAATTAGATGTGTTGGAGAATTGTTACAAAATCAATTTAGAATAGGATTAACAAGACTTGAAAGAGTTGTAAGAGAAAGAATGACAATACATGATTTAGATGTCGTAACTCCACAGACATTAATTAATACAAAACCAATAACATCATCAATAAGAGAGTTCTTTGGAAGTTCACAATTATCACAATTTATGGATCAAACTAACCCTCTTTCAGAATTAACACATAAAAGGAGAATTTCTGCATTAGGACCAGGAGGTCTTACAAGAGAAAGAGCTGGATTTGAGGTAAGAGATGTTCATTATACACACTATGGAAGACTATGTCCTATTGAATCACCAGAAGGACCAAACATTGGATTAATATCAGCACTTTCATCATTTGCTAAGATAAATGATTATGGATTTATTGAAACACCATATAGAAAAATTGATCCAGAAACTCATAGAGCTACTGATGAAGTTCAATATATGAGTGCAGATATAGAAGATAATTATATAATAGCTCAGGCATCAGAACCAATGAATGAAAAAGGAGAATTTATAAATAATAGAATTAGAGTTAGATATAGAAATGAAATTATTGAGGTTGATAAGGATAGAGTTCAGTATATAGATGTTTCACCAAAACAATTAGTTTCTATAGCAGCTGCTATGATTCCATTCTTAGAACATGATGATGCAAAAAGATCTCTAATGGGAGCAAATATGCAAAGACAAGCAGTTCCATTAATGATAACAGAAAGACCAATAGTTGCAACAGGTATTGAGTATAGAGCAGCAAAAGATTCAGGTATATTAATTTTAGCTGAAGATGATGGTGTTGTTGAAAAGGTTACAGGAGATACTATAACTGTTAAATATAATAATGGAAAAAAAGTATTGCATAAATTACGTAAATTTAAAAGAACTAATGGTGGAACATGTATCAATCAAAGACCAATAGTAAAAAAAGGAGAGATAGTAAAAAAAGGAGATTGTATAGCAGATGGACCTTCAACTAAAGATGGAGAAATGTCTTTAGGTAAAAACTGTTTAGTTGCATTCTCTACATGGGAAGGATTTAATTACGAAGATGCTATTTTATTAAATGAAAGATTGGTTAAAGAAGATGTATTTACATCAATTCATATTGAAGAATATGATTGTGAATGTCGTGATACTAAGTTAGGTCCAGAAGAAATCACAAGAGATATACCAAATGTTGGAGATGATGTATTAAAAGACTTAGATGAAAATGGTATTATCAGAATAGGTGCAGAGGTTAGACCAGGAGATATATTAGTTGGTAAAGTAACTCCAAAAGGAGAAACCGAATTAACAGCAGAGGAAAGATTATTAAGAGCTATATTTGGAGAAAAAGCTAGAGAGGTTAGAGATACATCACTAAGAGTACCACATGGTGAAGCTGGAACAATAGTTGATGTAAAAATATTTACAAGGGATAATTCTGAAGAATTAGGACCTGGTGTAAATCAAATAATTAGATGTTATATTGCAACAAAAAGAAAAATATCAGTTGGAGATAAAATGGCTGGACGTCATGGTAATAAAGGTGTTATATCAAGAGTGCTACCAGAAGAAGATATGCCATTTATGCCAGATGGTACACCAATAGATATATTACTTAATCCACTTGGACTACCATCTCGTATGAACTTAGGACAAATACTTGAAGTTCATTTAGGAGGAGCAGCTAAAGCTTTAGGTTGGCATGTATCAACACCAGTTTTTGATGGTGCTACTCAAGAAGATGTTGAAGAATTGTTACAACAAGCAGGTATGAGTGCAGATGGAAAGGCTATTTTATATGATGGAAGAACAGGAGACCCATTTGATAAACCAATTACAGTTGGTGTAATGTATATGTTAAAACTTCATCACTTAGTAGATGATAAAATACATGCTCGTTCAACTGGACCATATTCATTAGTTACACAACAACCTTTAGGAGGTAAAGCACAATTTGGAGGACAACGTTTTGGAGAAATGGAAGTTTGGGCATTAGAGGCTTATGGTGCAGCATATACATTACAAGAAATGCTAACAGTTAAATCAGACGATGTTGTAGGAAGAGTAAAAACTTATGAAGCTATTGTCAAGGGAGAAAATATACCTGAACCAGGTGTTCCAGAAAGCTTTAAAGTTCTTGTAAAAGAACTACAATCTTTAGGATTAGATATTCGTTTATATTCAGAGGATAATCAAGAACTTGAACTTAAAGAAAATATTGAAGATGGAATTGAATATGATCCAGAAAGAGATAAAGAATATTTAAATGAAGAAGAAATTGTTGCACAAGATGAAATGGTTGATGGATACACTGAAGAAATTGATGATGATGTATTATTAGATGAAGAAGAAATTGATGATAGTGATGAATTTTTTGAAGGTCTAGATGATGAAGGCGACGAAGCCATTTTTGATAATGATTTAGCTAATGACAATATTGATAATGATGATGATATTATTGAATAATAAGTAAGAATTTAATATATTTCAAAAAGATTGTATGCGACAGTATGGAATTGCAAGTGCGGAGGTTAGTCATAATAATTTGTTTTGGAATACCTAAAATATATATTAGGGGGAAATTAGTGTGGATGAATTAGATATTTTTAATAAAATAAAAATAGGAATTGCATCAGATGAAAAAATAAGGGAATGGTCAAAAGGCGAAGTAAAAAAGCCTGAAACCATAAACTACAGAACATTAAAACCAGAAAAAGATGGTCTTTTCTGTGAAAGAATATTTGGACCAACAAAAGATTGGGAATGTCATTGTGGTAAATATAAAAGAGTTAGATATAAAGGAATAGTATGCGATAGATGTGGTGTTGAAGTAACTAAAGCAAAGGTAAGACGTGAAAGAATGGGACATATTGAACTTGCAGCACCAGTAGCGCATATTTGGTATTTTAAAGGAATACCAAGCAGAATAGCTTTAATTTTGGACGTTTCACCAAGAAATTTAGAAAAAGTTGTATATTTTGCTTCTTATATAGTTACAGATAAAGGAAAAACAGACTTAACAAACTGTCAAGTTTTAACTGAAAAAGAGTACCACGAAGCAGAAGAAAAATATGGTAAAGGTTCATTTAAGGCTAGAATGGGAGCAGAAGCCTTAAAAGAATTATTAGAAAAGGTTGATTTAGACAAATTGTCTAAAGATATTAGAAAAGAATTAGAAGGTGCAAGTGAACAAAAGAAAAGTAAACTTATTAAAAGATTAGATACAATTGATTCATTTAGACTTTCTAATACACGACCAGAATGGATGATAATGTCAGTAGTACCAGTAATTCCACCAGAATTAAGACCAATGGTTCAATTAGATGGTGGTAGGTTTGCAACATCTGATTTAAATGACTTATATAGAAGGGTTATTAATAGAAATAATAGATTGAAAAGATTATTAGAATTAGGAGCACCAGAGATAATTGTAAGAAATGAAAAAAGAATGTTACAAGAATCAGTAGATGCCTTAATAGATAATAGTAGGAGAGGAAGACCAGTAACAGGTGCTGGAAATAGACCTTTGAAATCTTTATCAGATATGTTAAAAGGAAAACAAGGAAGATTCCGTCAAAACTTATTAGGTAAGAGAGTTGATTATTCTGGACGTTCAGTTATAGTAGTTGGACCAGAGCTTAACATTTATCAATGTGGACTTCCAAAAGAGATGGCAGTAGAATTATTTAAACCATTTGTTATGAAAGAGTTAGTTGGGAGAGGTATTGCTCAAAACATAAAAAATGCTAAGAGAATGGTTGAAAGACTAAAACCAGAAGTATGGGAAATATTAGAAGATGTTATAAAAGATCACCCTGTAATGTTAAACCGTGCTCCTACACTACATAGATTAGGTATACAAGCATTTGAGCCAGTATTAGTTGAAGGTAGAGCAATAAAACTTCACCCTTTGGTTTGTGAAGCTTTCAATGCTGACTTTGATGGTGACCAAATGGCAGTACATTTACCATTATCACCAGAAGCACAAGCTGAAGCAAGATATTTAATGCTTGCAACAAATAACTTATTAAAACCACAAGATGGTAAACCAGTTGCTGTACCTAGACTTGATATGATTTTAGGAAGTTATTATTTAACAATGACTTTAGATGGAGAAAAAGGAGAAGGAAAATACTTTAAAGACCCAGAAGAAGCAATAATGGCTTATGAAAATCATGATGTAGGTATACATGCAAAGATATTTGTTAGAATAACAAAGGAAATTGATGGAGAGTTGAAATCTAAAAAGATTGAAACTAGTGTTGGTAGAATTATATTTAACCAAGGAATACCACAAGATTTAGGATTTATAGATAGAAAAGAAGATCCATTTCAATATGAAATTGATTTCCCAGTTGTGAAGAAATCAATGGGACAAATAATTGAAAGAGTAATTAGAGTACATGGAGTAGTAGAATCAGCAGAGGTTATAGACTATGTAAAATCTTTAGGATTTAAATATTCAACTTTAGCAGGTATTACATTCTCAATGAGTGATGTTAAAGTACCAGAAGCTAAAAAAGGATTATTAGATGAAGCTGATAAAAAGATAGAAAATATTAGAAAACAATATGCAAGAGGTTTAATTACTGATGATGAAAGATATAATTCTGTAATTAAAGTTTGGGAAGATGCTACAAAGAAAATAAGTACTGCAATGGAAGAAAACTTTGATGACTTAAATCCTATATATATGATGGTTAAATCTGGTGCCAGAGGTAATATGAACCAATTAAGACAAATTGCAGGTATACGTGGACTTATGGCTAGTACAACTGGTAAGGCTGTTGAAATTCCTATTAAATCATCATTTGCGGAGGGATTAGATGCACTAGAATACTTTATTTCTGCACATGGTGCACGTAAGGGTCTTTCAGATACAGCTTTAAGAACAGCAGACTCTGGATATTTAACAAGAAGATTAGTAGACGTATCACAAGATATTATAGTTAGAGAACATGATTGCGGAACTAATGAAGGTTTAATAGTTTATGATATAAAAGATGGAAATCAAATAATTGAAAAAATGCAAGAAAGACTTATTGGTAGATATGTTGTTCAAGATGTGTATAATCCAGAAACTAATGAACTTATTGTTGACACAAATACTATGATTAATGAAGAAATTGCAGATAAAATAGTAGAGGCTGGAATTGAAAGATTAGAAGTTCGTTCAGTTTTAGCATGTAGATCAAAACATGGTGTATGTCAAAAATGTTATGGTATGGGATTAGCAAGAAGAGATTTAGTATCAATAGGAGAATCAGTAGGAATTATAGCTGCTCAATCAATTGGTGAGCCTGGTACACAGCTTACAATGAGAACTATCCACTCTGGTGGTGTTGCCGGTGTAGCTGATATTACACAAGGTCTTCCAAGGGTTGAAGAACTATTTGAAGCTAGAAAGCCTAAGGGAGTTGCAATTATTACAGAAATTGCAGGTAAAGTAAAAATTAAAGAAACTAAGAAGAAAAAAGAAGTTATTGTTACTTCAAATGAAAATTCTAAAACATATACAATACCATTTGGTTCAAAAATGAGAGTAAAAGATGGAGATATTGTAGAAGTTGGAGATCCATTAATAGAAGGTTCTATAAATCCATCAGAGATATTAACATTAAAAGGACCAGAAGGTGTTTATGAGTATTTAACTTCAGAAGTTCAAAAAGTATACAGAAATCAAGGTGTTGATATAAATGATAAACACGTTGAAGTTATTGGAAGGCAAATGCTTAAGAAAGTTAGAGTTGAAGATAACGGAGATACAGATATGTTCCCAGGCTCTTTAGTAGATATGTATGATTTTGAAGATAGGAATAAACAAGCAATAGCAGAAGGAAAACGTCCAGCAATAGGAAAGAGAATATTATTAGGAATTACAAAAGCTTCTCTTGCAACAGATAGTTTCTTATCAGCAGCATCATTCCAAGAAACAACAAGAGTTCTTACAGAAGCAGCAATAAAGGGAAAAGTAGACGATTTAGTTGGATTAAAAGAAAATGTTATAATTGGTAAGTTAATTCCAGCAGGTACTGGAATGAAAAGATATCAAGAAACTCATATTAGTACAGAAAAAAAATTAGAACAAGTTGCAGATGTAGCAGAATAATAAAAAGCTATATTTTGGAGGCGTCAGTTTGAAAAACAATATATTAGATTATGAATTAGCAGAAGAAATTTTGCAAAAAATTAAAGAAAAAGGTATTATTAAAGAGATAGAAAGCTTAGGAAAAACAGAACATGGATTATTAATAAGGCATTATGTTGTAGGTACTGGAAATGAAGATATAGTCATAACAGGTGCAACGCATGGTTCAGAAATTATTACTACAGATTTTGTTATTAGATTAATGAAAAATATAAGCATAAAAAAAGAACAATGGGAAGATATTTTAAAGAACTTTAAAATACATTTTATACCAATCTTAAATCCAGAAGGATATTTAATTACTACTTTAGCTATAAGGAAATTAATTCCTAAAGATATGCCACAAGTTGAAGCTGAAAAAATTTGTAAGAGATATTATAATTTATATAAACAAGATGATACTGAGGAGATTGCACAACAATTAGAAGAACATGAAGAATTTAAAGGATTGAAAAGACATCAGGAAATGTTTAAGGGAATTGACTATAATATTATACCAGACAAATATAAGTCAATAAGAGATTCTTTAAAAGAGATTTTTGATAAGTATCCAGATTTACCTAGATGGTGTTTGCATACATGGAGTGCAAATGGAAATGGAATAGATATTCAAGCAAACTGTAAATATAATCCTAAAATTTCTCAGATTCTTCAAAATGAATCAATATTTATGAATAGTTTAAGGCATAATAATATTAATATATCGCATCCAGGACCAATAAACTGTCCATTTGATAAAGAGAAGGGATTTAAGACAGAAAATGAAACAGAAGCTATATCAAATTTACTAGAAACATTAAATAAACAAGGAAAGTTATTTGCATATATAAATTATCATAGTACAGGAGGCTTTGTATTTCAAAGACCTCCAATTGTACCAGATGAACTTTCTATTTTTCAAGATGAAATATTAAAAAAAGAAATTAAAAATAATATGTTTGCAAAATTATATTCCAATAAGACGTACAAAAATATTGGAATAGATGAAAATGGAAATGATAAAAAGCAAATGTCAAGGTATATAATAAAAACCCAAAGTTCTAACGCTACATCTAGTAATGATATATTTAGAATAATGTACCCAATTGATTTGTTAATAGAATTATCCGGTATGGGGGGTAATCCTATAGGACCTTATGGAGATATTAAGGGAAATTATACAAATGCAATAAAGTCAAATTTAGAAGCAATAAAAGATACATTAAAATTAGCAGGTATAATTAAAATGATATCAGAGTCTACATATAAATTTATAGATAAATTTAAAGATAAAGAGAATTATAGCAAAGTAATTGAGATACAAGATATGATTTTTGACGAGTTTATAAAAAGAAAAAAACAATTAGAAATAAATTTAGATTGTGATGAAGAAAGTCAATATTGTAGATAATTTAAGTTTCGGTTAAAGGATTTTTTAAATGAATAATAATGAAAAATTTATGAAAGAAGCTTTAAAAGAAGCAAAAAAAGCGTATGAAAAATTAGAAGTGCCAGTTGGTGCGATTATTGTAAAAGATGGAAAAATAATAGCTAGAGCGCATAACTTAAAGGAAACTAAATTTGATACTACTAAACATGCAGAAATTTTAGCAATCCAAAAAGCAAGTAAAAAATTAAAATCGTGGAGATTAGTAGATTGCGAAATGTATGTTACATTAGAACCTTGTTCTATGTGTGCTGGAGCATTAATTAATTCTAGAATTAAAAAAGTATATATTGGTGCTAATGATGAAAAAACAGGGGCTGTTGGTTCTGTATTTAATTTGTTAGAAGATTATACTTTTAATCATAAAGTAGAATATGAAAAAGGAATTTTAAAGGAAGAGTGTGAAGGTATTATAAAACAATTTTTTAAAGATTTAAGAAAACTAAAAAAATAAGAAAAATTTTGAATTTTTCTTATTTTTTTAACTTAACAGAGTTAGTATTTTTATAATTATTATATTTTTCAATTGCCGTATCTGGATTATAAATTCCAGTAAAATCTTTAATTGGAGCAAATTCTTCATTTTCATTAACTCTAAGAAGTAACATATCATCAAAATATGAAAAAGCATCAAAAATGAAATTTTCAAATTTAAAAGTATTTGGTTTATCAGGTACTTGCTTAACTCCTTCGAAATTTACAAAGGCATTTTTCTTAAATGCTCTGTGATATTTTAATTCTATATCTTTAACTTTATAAACCGCATCTAAGCTCATAATGTGTGAAAGCATATTAGCTTCTCTATATAAGTATGTATTCGTATTTCTAATTTTTCTTTCAGATAATTCTAATGAAATTTCATCATAATCAAGAATTGAAGGTTTTCCGTTTTTTTTACAATATATAGCAGTTTTTTCTAGAGGTTCTTTTTTGAATATAGATTTTGACCCAATTTTCATGTTATTATATATAGTTAATCCTAAAAATAATGGGTCAACATTTTTTAATAATACATTATCTATTCCACCGAAACATATCCATTTAATGCCATTGTTACGTAGTTCATCTAGTATTTGTGCTTTTTGCATTGCACGGAAAACATTACCATTTCCATTAGATGCTTCTTTAATCAAATATGGTTCTTGTAGTATAAGTTTTCCATTAATATCAATTATAGGTAATTTATCTTGTATAAAGAATTTTATTTTTTCTTTTGGGTAGTCAAAGAAATCATTAATTTCAAAGAAGTCTTGAGTTTGTTTATTATTTTCTTCGCTTGTCATTATATACCATGGAATACAGGTTTTATATTTAGTATTTGTTTCTATAATATTTTCAGCTATTATTTGAAAAAGAGATTTTTTAAAAGGTTTTAAATTAAGCATATAAGTACCTTTTGGCCCCTTATAACCTAATCTAGTTCCTTGCCCACCAGCCATTGTAACTACTGCTATTTGATGATTGTGTATTATAGTTTCTCCTATTTCAGTGTAATAATTAATTTCTGTATTACTTAATTTATTTTTTTCTATATGTTGTAGAGGTGAAATTTCTATATTGGAAGAATTTTTAGTTTCTTTTGAATCTTTATATAATTTACATATATTTTCAAAATCTATATCTAGAATTTGATTAATTAATATATTTTTTTCTGTTTCAGAAATTTCATTATAAAAGTTTAATAAGTGTTCTTGTTTATATTTTTTTAGTAATTGTTCTACAATTTTCAGTTTATCATCCATATTTGTTCTCCTTTAGGGGTTATTTGGAATAGCAGATATTAAAGTTCTAATTATTTTTTCTTTGTCTGGCATATCAGATTTTTTTAAATCTTCAACTTCTTTTTTAATATCATAAGGAATTCTAACAGAATTAAAAGAAATAGAATTTAATTCTGTTTCACCATAATAACCTTCTAATATAATATATGATGCAAGTGTTGAAAATTTGTTAGTTTTATCTTCAATATCATTATTGTACATTTCTACTGGTACTCCTACACTTCCGGGGTTAAATATTGTTTTATTTTTATATCTTACTAGACAAGGAGTATGTATATGCCCAAATCCAATAATATCTGGAATAGGGTCATTTTCATTTTTATTAATAAATTTAGTATTTTCAAATAATCGGTCTGCTTGTATTTCTAAGTGACTACGTTCAGAATTTTTGTTAGAAAACATTGGATTAAAAATTTCATCGAGTCTATATGGAGAAGCGTGAAAAAGTCTTATTAAGTGCCCACTCATATAAAATTCATAAGATATAGGTAATGAAGCAATAAATTTAGCACGTTCTTCACCAATTATATTTCTAGACCAAGGTTTTTTGCTTTTTAATAAAGGTTTGCATATTGCATAGTCACAGTTGCCAAGTAAGATAACATCACATGTTTCTCTAACTTTGTCTATTACTAAATCTGGATGTGTGCATTTTGTTACACAATCGCCTAAACAGAAAATCTTATTTATCCTTCTTTTTTTAATATCATTTAGTACAGCATTTAGTGCTGTTATGTTTCCGTGTATATCTGAAATAATGGCAATTTTGTCCAATTTTTGGCCTCCTTTTAATATACATTAATTAATGTTAATAATGTCTGCTTTTATCTTAGCTATAAAGGAATTTTTTATGTTCCTTTTTTAATTATTAATATTTTACTATAAAAATAAAAAAAAATCTACTCTGTATATATTTGAATTTTGATATTTTTTTTATAAATCGTTACAATTCACAGCTAGTATCTTAATTAAATAAAAATTTTAAAACTGTGAATTGTAACAATTAATCAAAAAAAAAGAAAAAAATTTTAGTATTTTTTATGTTAATAATTTCTTGAAATATAATTTAAAAAATAATATAATAAGTAAAGGAGGATTAAAATGTTTAATTTAATAAAAGATGATTTTGATGAAAATGTAGATGATATAATTAATTCAATAAATAAAATTTTAGATAAAAAAGAAGAAGAAGAAAAAGAAGGAAAAGATATAGATAAAGAGAAGAGGAAATAATATGAAATTAATATATATGATGGGGAAAAGTTCATCAGGAAAAGACACTATATATAATATTTTAAAAAAGAAAATGAAAATAAATACATATATAATGTATACTACAAGACCTATGAGAGAAGGAGAAAAGAATGGTGAAACTTATAATTTTATAACTACAAACGAAATGAAAAAATATATTGAGGGCAAAAAAGAGCAACAAGTAATAGAGTATAGAACTTATAAAACTGTAAAGGGTCCATGGACTTATGCTACAATTAATGATAAACAATTTAAAACAGATAATGATATGTTAATGGTAGGAACTTTAGAGTCATATATGAAAATAAAAGAGTGCTTCGGAGGTAATGTAGATATTCAAATTTTACCTATTTATATTGAAGTGCCAGATAATATTAGATTAAAAAGAGCTATTGAAAGAGAGGAAAACGAAAAAAAACCAAATTATGCAGAGTTATGTAGAAGATTTTTAGCCGATAGTAAAGATTTTTCGGAAGTGAATTTAAAACATGCTGAAATAAATAAAAGATTTAGTAATATTAATTTAAATGATTGTGTTAAACAAATAATAGATTATATAGATTCTGAAAATATATGATTTTACTATAAAAATAGAGAAAACAATAGAAAAAGTTAGATTTTGAAAAAATATAAAGATAAAAAACTATAAAAAATCATAAATTAGCTATCATTGTTATTGGAATTTTTTTCATAATTTGGTATAATATATATTGATGGTGCATTATTCTAGTCGTACT
>CANQTJ010000043.1 GCA_947626705.1 uncultured Clostridia bacterium
AATAAAATCCTTCCTTTCAGATGCACAATTTTTATTTTTTAATATATGTGAAAATACTAATGTAAATCAAATATTCCTCCACCTAAAAACTCTTTTAATAATGAATTTGTTGGAACATATTCATTAGGTATCTCTCTAAAATATTTTAATATATTTATTAATCTTTGTGCTTCCGCATATTCTTTATATCCTTCATCTATCTCTTTTAATAATGGCATTGCTATTGATTTTAGAGCATTTAATTCATATATTAATGAAGTATTAAAGATACTATCCGCTTCTTCTTGAAATGGAAATATATTTTTTACTTCTCCCTCTGTTACTTTGTGCCACGTATTTAATGTATTTAATGCTGAATATCCTCTAAATTGGTAATCTCTTACTATTCTTCTTATAAGTCTTGTATCAGTAGTTGAAATTCTGTTATATCTATCCATATTCAAAACAGTTAAAGCACTTATATATATTTTATATTTTTGTTCTTTAGATATTTGACTAGTTAATTTATCGTTTAAACAATGTATTCCTTCTATTACTAATACTTCATCTTTTTTTAAGCTCAACTTTTTACCATTATATTTTTTAGTTCCAACACTAAAGTCAAACTCTGGCATTTCTATTTCATCACCATTTAATAACTTTACAAGATGATTATTAAATAATTTTAAGTCTATTGCTTCTATACATTCAAAATTATATTCTCCATTTTCATCTCTAGGTGTATCTTGTCTTTCTACAAAATAATTATCAACAGATATAGTAACTGGTTTTAAACCATTTAATCTTAATTGTATTCCTAATCTTTGTGCAAAAGTTGTCTTACCTGATGATGATGGTCCTGCAATTAATATCATTTTTACATTTTTTCTTTTTGCTATATCATCTGCTATATTTGCAATTTTCTTTTCATGTAATGCTTCTGCAAGCATTATTATATCTTTTATTCTATTTTCTTCAATTGCTTTATTTATCTTGTATACAGTTATTACATCCAAAACTGAATGTATTTTCTCAAATTCCTCTAATGCCCAAGCTAATTTTTTAGTTTCTTTAAAGTCTGATAGCTGATTAGGTGTTTTAGAACTTGGATATCTTATTAAAAATCCATCTTCATATTTTACTATATCAAATTTTGTTATAACACTTGTTTTATTAGATAAAACTCCATAACAATAATTATAATATTTTTCACAATAATACATATAAATTATATCATTTTCTTCAAAATTAAATTGTAATCTTCCCTTTGAAGAATCTGTTTCTTTATAAAATTTTTCAGCTTCACTTCTTGTCATTTCTACTTTTTTTATATCTAAATCTTTATCTATTATTTTTTGCATACTATTTTTTAAATTATCTATGAGTGTTTTCGTTATTTGTAGTTTATCACATTTACAAAACATTGCATCTCCTAATTGATACTCTACTGTTATTTTTTCGTTAGGACATATTTCTTCAAAAGCTTTACCCATTATATACACAAGTGTTCTTCTATAAATTTTCATTCCTTCTTTTGATGATATATCAATTAAACTTATTTTTGCATTGTCTTGTATCTCTGTTTCTAAATTTCTATACTCATTGTTATATAAACATCCTACTACTTTATATTTATTTTTTTCTATTTCTTCTTTAAAAGCTTGACTTACAGTTAAACCTCTTTCTATTTTTTTATTTCTTCCGTTGTATCTTACTTCCATTTTTATCCTTCCTTCCTAATGCACGATATTTTATATAAAGTGCTATTTTCATCTGTTTAAGATATTTTATATTAATATTTAAAATAAGTCAAATTAAATTAATTTAAGTTTCGGCTCTTTATATAATATATTAATTTATTAAAAAACCGAAACTTA
Organism: uncultured Clostridia bacterium; assembly: GCA_947626705.1. Taxonomy (GTDB): domain Bacteria; phylum Bacillota; class Clostridia; order TANB77; family CAG-508; genus CAG-269. Next base: position 1,857 of record CANQTJ010000043.1, read on the forward strand.
AAATATTAATTTTATAGAGCCACTTCTGAAGTAGCATTATCTTTTAAATCAATTATACAATTTGATAATCTTTCTAAATCTTCATAAGTTATTGTTTCATCTAATTTAAATACTCTTTTATTATTTTTTCTTTTTTCCCAAAATGACTCAAAACTTATAATATTATCTGACTTTGATTCTACATCCGTATTTTTTTGTATTTTTTTATTTATTTCTTCTATTTTCTTTTCATAATTCATACTTTCAATTCTATTTAAAATATTTGAATTATTTATTTGTAACTGCTTTAAATTTTCAATATCACTATTAAATTTTTGCATTTCTTGTATAAATTTTTGTATTAGATTTTCTATATTTTCATTATTTTTATCTTGTATTTCTTGAAGTATATTCGTATATAATTCTTTATCATCAATTATTTGCTGATTTATTTCATTTATTTTTTCTTCATTGTCGCTTATTTGTTCATTTATTGTCTTAATTTCTTCTCCGTTATTAATTATTTGTTCATTTATTTGCTTAATTTTTTCTCCATTATCAACTATTTGTTCATTTAGCTGTTTAAATTCTTCTCCATTATTAACTATTTTTTCATTTATTCCCTTAATTTCTTCTCCATTATTAATTATTTGCTCATTTATTGTTTCAAATTTTTCTTTATTATTAATAATTTGATTACTTATATTTTTAATTTCTTCTTTACTATTAGCTATTTGTGTGTTTAACTCTTCTATAAGTTCTTTATAATTATTATTTTCTATTTTGCTATTAATTTCATCAAGTTTATTATTATAATTCATCTTATCTAATTTTTCTAATAATTGTTGATTATTATTAATTTGTATTTCTTTTAATTTGTTAATTTCATCATTATGTTTTTTTGCATTTTCTTCCTTCATTTTAGCAAAAGATTCTTTTATTTTGTTAATTTCTTTTATTATATCATTTTTTATTTCATAATTTATTTGTGTATTTTCTTCATCAATCTGATTATCTTCTTCTATTTCTTCTGGCTCATTTAATAAATTATCATTAATTTTTATTTTTGCTAATTCTATAAGTTCATCTAAAGATACTAATTTTTGTGTTTCAGATTTTTCTTGTTTTTCTTTATCTTCTTCTGTTTCTTCTTTTCCGTAATAATATCCATATTTTTTTCCATAGTATTTTCCTTTTTGTAATTCTGCTTTATTTAATAGAACTCCAAAAATTTTTCCATTGACATCTTCTATTGATTTTTTAGTTTTTTTCAAATCATTAATTTTTGTTTTTCTACTTTGAGCTACAATTATTGTACTATCTACCATAGCAGATAATGCAATACTGTCTGCTACTAAAGAACATGGTGCACCATCTAACAAAATTACATCATACATATTTTTTAATAAATCTATTATTTTTTTCATATTATTTGATGATATTAATTCTGATGGATTAGGTGGGATTGTTCCATTTTGTAATATATATAGATTAGGTATTTTTGTTTGTTTTATATACTTCTTTGATTTTTCTAAATTTTCTATTTTATCATCAGTTATATCTCTAATAAAATCTGATAATCCTTCTCCTTTTTCTATTTCAAATATTTCATTTCTATTGCTCTCTTTTCTTAAATCTGTATCAATTAAAATTACTTTTTTATCAGCTTGAGCAAATGAAACTGCTAAATTATTAGCAACCCAACTTTTTCCTTCTTTTTGTTTATTACTAGTTATTAAAATTGCCTTTTTATTTGATGCATATAAAATATTAGTTCTTGTAGTTTTTATACATTCCACTATATGAGATTTTGGATTTGTTTGTATTATTAATTCTTCATTATCTTTATCTATTGGTAATGTTCCTATACTTTTTAATTTTACATTTTGTTCTATATCTTTTTCATCTTTTATGCTATCATCGAAAAAGTATATAATCATTACCAATAATATTCCTGTAAATATACCAATAACTGAAAATATACTTATATCTTTAATATGATTTAAATTACATGGCTTACTTTCAACTTCTGCTTCATCTACTATATTTGTATTTTCTATATTATATATCTCTTTTATTTGTTCTGAAAAAACAATAGCTAATTGGCTTGCTATATCTTTTGCTTCTTGTGGATTTCTATTTTTTACTGATATTTTTATAAATTGTGTTTGATTAATTTGTTCTACTTCTATATTTTTTTGCAATTCTTCAACAGACATATTTAACTTTAAATTTTCGATTGTCTTTCCTATTACATTTGTACTTTTTGCAATACTACTATATGTAGATATCAAACCAGAGTTTAATGTTAAGTCTGTTTGTGTTAATTCTTGATTTTCTTTATTTATATCTGCTACTAATAATATTGTTACTGATGATTTATATTCAGGCACTTTATAATAATATGAATATGTATATCCCATTACTATACTTAATAACAATATTAATATTATTAATAATTTTTTTGAATATATTATTTCTAATATTCTTTTTATATCAACTTCTTCATTATTATACATTTTATCACCTATTTTATATTATACCATAATTATCCAATTATTTCAACATTTTATGTATATTTGACTTTTTAATTTTTTATTTGTAAGTTACTAATCATACTTAATAAATATTCTGTAGCAAGTTATATTTATTTAAATACTGGATATAATGTATAAAAACATATTTAAGGAGTGATTTTATGGATTTAAAAAGAATACATTATATTTTAGATAATAAAGAAAAATGTGATATTTTTTATGATGATAGACCTGTTTGGATACAAGGTATTGATGATAATAATGACATTGCAAAAGTTGGCTTTGTGGATAATTTTGAAGAAAAAGATGTGCATGTAGAAGATTTGTATGAAAAGGATTTATATAATTAATCGAGTAGAGGATAATTCTTAGTGAATTTCTCCCCTCTCACACCACCGTACGTGCCGTTCGGCATACGGCGGTTCAATTTATATTTCAATATGAACTTTTTGATACTGGTCTGATAGAAATATCAGACCTCTTTTTCTTAGCCTTTCTATATTTATTGCAAATTTTAACCAATCTGTTTTAGCCACTAATTGATATCCTTTACTTGTGTTTGCTAAATTATGCGCTATATCTGGCTTCACTCCTAATTGTAATAATGCTTTTTCTTTTCTTGTCGCCTTTTTCCACTGTTTCCATATTATTACTCTTACTCGTGTCCTTAAACGCTCATCAATTTCTTGTATGGCATTCTTCATATTTGCAATTCTAAAATAATTTACCCAACCTCTTATTGCATAATTTATTTGTTTTATTCTCTCATCTAAACTAATACTTATTCTTCTACAAGTTAATTGCTTTAACTTTCTTTTAATCTTTTGATAAGACTTCAAATGTGGTTTTGGTTTCCACTTTCCCTTTGCATCTTTCCAAAAACTAAATCCTAAGTATTTTGTTTTGGTTGGTCTTGTTACTTTGCTTTTCTCTGCATTTACTTTTAAACCTAATTTCTTCTCAATAAACTTTGTTATTGATTCTAAAACTCGGTTTGCTGCTTTTTCGCTCTTAACTAAAATTATACAATCATCTGCATATCTTACAAATCTTAATCCCCTTGCTTCAAGCTCTTTATCTAATTCATTAAGCATTATATTGCTTAATAATGGACTTATGTTTCCCCCTTGTGGTGTTCCTTTTTCTGTCGCTTTTGTAACTCCTTTGTCCATTACTCCTGCACTTAAATACTTTCTTATTAGCGATACAACATCTCCATCCTTGATTGTTCTCATAACTATGTTTATAAGTCTATCTTGGTCAACTCTATCAAAGAACCTTTCTAAGTCTATATCCACTATCCATTCGTATCCATCATTAAGATATTCTAGTGCTTTTACTACTGCATTTTCACAACATCTACATGGTCTGAATCCATAACTTGTTTCACTAAATTGTTCTTCAAATATTGGACTTAATACTTGTACCATTGCTTGTTGTATTATTCTATCAAATACTGTTGGTATTCCTAAATTCCTCATTTTGCCATTTTCTTTTGGTATTTGCACTCTGCGTACTGGTTGTGGCTTATATGTTCTTTTTCGGATTTGATGCAACCATTTTTCTTTATTCTGCGTTATGCTTTCATATACTTCATCAACGGTTATACCATCTACTCCTGGTGCTCCTTTGTTTGCTTTTACATGTTTGTATGCTTTGTTAAGATTTCCTCTTTCTAAGATTTTCTCTAAAAGTTCCATATTCTGTTTCCTTCTTCTCCTTTCTCGATGATAAATAAATTGTCTATTTTAAGTAACCCTCTGGGATACGCCCATACTCTCCTTATTAACACATTCTGACTTTATTTATCCCTAATTTTGGTGTTCGAAACATTATAAATTGTTCAACCCTTCGGAAATAAATTTCCTACTATGGTATCTGCTGACTTCTTGTGACAAACCTTTTTCGACCATATTTCACTTTCCTGTACTCCTCGTCGTTTCCTTCATTACTCTATGTCCACAAGACCTCACGGGGTAAGTCGTTTAATTTTCCTCTTTTACTTGCATAATTTACTTAATAAGATTACGCATATCCTTTGGATTTTAACCTCTGTTGTGGTCTTATCCTCTTATCAAGCCTTGTTATTATGTTCTTGTTCATCAAGCCAAGATTTTGTTACACACTTCCTCCACGTCACACCTCACGATGGAACGCTTGTGTTTCACTATGTGGTTGGCGATATGTACCTCCACTACGGACTTTCACCGATTAACTAAACAACATGCCCGTCGCACAGCAAAAAAAAGGTAAAAATAATTCTACCTTTTTAATAATTTTTATATGTACTTACATACGTTCCAGTTTCTATGCTACCTATTGATATCGAACCTTCTCCGCCATTTCCTCCATTCGCTCTTTCATAACTACCGTTATAACTTCCACCAGCTCCTCCACTAGCTACTATTGTTCCACTATTAGAATAAGTACCATTATAAAATATATTTATGGAACCTCCTCCAGAGCCTCCTCCGCCTATTGTATCTGGTCTTCCTCCTGCTGCACCTCTATATGCATTTCCTCCTTTAGTTCCATTTGCCGATATAGTTCCATTATTAGTGAAATTAGAAGAATACATTATTAATAATCCTCCTGTTCCATTTTCTCCACTATTTCCTCCATTAACTCCATTTCCTCCTGGATTCCCAGCTCCTCCACCACATATATCATATGTATTTGGATATACTTTGCCATTTCCACCGTTTTCCTCCATAATTTAATCCACTTTCAGCAGTTATAGGTCCAGCTCCTCCACCGCCTCCAGTACCACCTGAATACGATGTTCCCATAGCTCCTGCTCCTGAATTAGCTGAAGTAGCTCCACCACTACCTCCGGCCTCCAGTCTTTCTATCACTAGCTTTTCCTCCTGCGTTACCATTTATTCCATGCATTACCGTTGTACTATATGACATTATAGCTGCACCACCATTTGCACCATCTTTTGGAACCAATTCATAATTATTATCAGAATTACACCATAAATAAATATTTTGCCCTTCAGCATAAGCTCCTCTTGCTGTCATACTTATTGTTCCTTCATTTATTATATCTCCTGTTACATATAAAAGCATTCCTTTAGGTCCTCCATACGCTGAATTATATGATGTTACAGTTGTTCCTTTCTCTATAGTTAAATTTCCTTTAACTTTAAGTACTATCATATTTTGTGCATATTTATTAGATGCTCCTACATCTTCTGCACTACCAAATACTGTATTCATATCTATATTAACATCTCCAACTATATTATATATTTTTGCATCATATATTTCGTCTGATATATTTAATTTATATTTTCCTGTTTGTAAATTTTCTCTTTCTATTGCTTTTAATAAACTTTCATCTTCTATGCTTTCTGTAACTTCTGTATTATCAATTTCTATATCTTTACTTATAAGTACTTCGTCATTATTTATATTATTAACAACTTTTGCTGATATGGTTATAGTACTATTTTCATTTATTAATTCTTTTTGTTTCAAATCATAATCAAATATACTAAATTTCGTTCCTTCTACCCATGAACCATCTTTTCCAATTTTATAATAAATTTTATTATACTCTGGAAATTTTATTTTATTTTTTAATTGTATCTTTTCATATCCTACTGCATCATTTATAATATCTATTGATAAAGATGCTTCTTGTATTTTTTCATCATCAATATATAATGTTTCTTTCCTTTCAGGAGTATCAACTTCTTTTATATAAAAATCATATTCTTTCAACATAGTAGTTTCATAATCAATGCTTAAACTATCACTTCCATTAGTATATATTACATTTTCGTTTGGACATTTTACATATTCTATTCCACTTTCGCTATTTATAGTTATAAAAGTTTTTATTTTATCTTCTTCTCTATTATCATACACAAAATACGAAAATTGTTTTGTTTCTTCACTTATATCTTCTCCTTTTATTATTTTAGTAACATTTTCTAATATTTCATTGTGTTTGATTACAAAAATTATGACACATACTAATATTAATATAATCATAATCATTATTTTTCTATTTTTTAACTTACTGATATATTTTTTTATATCTTTATTTTTCATTAGAATTTCTCCTTTTTTATGTTTATTATATATTATTAATTTCAATATATCATAATAATTTTTTTCATTCAATATTTTTATTAAAAAAAACAAATTACAAAATATAGATTATATAAAAATAAGATAGAAATTAATTCTACCTTATTTTTTAATTATTTTAATTACTTACATAAGTTCCAGTTGCTATGCTACCTATTGATATTGAACCATCTCCGCCTTTTCCTCCATTTGCTGTTTGTCCACCGCTTCTCGTACCAATTCCAGCTGCTCCTCCATTAGCTGTTATATGTCCATTATCTGTAAAATTGTCATTATAAAATATATTTATAGATCCTCCTCCAGATCCTCCTCCTGCACCTCTATATGCATTTCCCCCCTTAGCTCCATTTGATGCAATGTTTCCCTCATTAGTTATATTAGATGCATATATTATCAGTAATCCTCCTGTTCCATTTCCTCCATTTTCTCCTCCGTTAATTTGACTTCCTCCTGGATTACCTGCACCGCCACCACAATTCCATGAAAATTTTGCTATTCCATTAGCATTTCCACCGTCTTCCTCCATAAACTGCTGCATTACTTGCTGTTGTACCATAAGCTCCTCCGCCTCCAGCTCCTCCGGAATAAGATGTTCCTCTTGAACCTATACCTGATATACCTCGATAAACTACTGTTGTACTCCAACTATAATTGCTTCCGATTTACTGCGCCACCACTACCTCCGGCCTCCTGTTCTTCTAATAACTGCATTTACTCCTGTTAAACCATTTGTACTAGCATAAGCACTTCCATTAGCTCCTGCTACACTATTTGCACCATTTGCACCATTTGATGCAACAGTTTCAACACTTGAATCATTATTTCTATATAAATATACATTTTGACCTACTGCATAAGCACCTCTAGCAGTCATACTTATTGTTCCTTTATTTATTATATTTCCTGTTACATATAATAACATTCCTTTAGGTCCTCCATACGCTGAATTACATGTTGTTACTGTTACATTTTCACCAATTGTTAAGTTTCCATTTACCTTTACAACTACCATATTTTTTGCATAACTACTAGCTGTTCCTATATCATCTGTATTTCCAAATGTTTGATTTGTATTCCATTCTTGATTTCCTTCAAATACATATGTATGCATTGCATAAGTTTCATCTCCTATTGTAAGTTCAATGTGATCATCATTTTTTATGTCCATTTTCTCTATTTCTTGTATTATTCCTCCTTCTATATCTTCTAGTGGTTGAGGTTGCATATTAATTTTATAATCTTTACTATCAATAGTAATTTGTTCTGAATTTTTCCCAACAATTTTTACTCCCAATGTTACAGTATTATCTTCATTCAACAATTTTTTTTCATATAAATCTATAAAATCATCTTTAGTTATTTGTACTTGTTGCTTGTTCTCTGCTTGTATCCATGATGCATTCTTTCCAATCTGATAATATGTTACAAAATCTTCAAAATCCATATTTCTATTTATTTGCAAAGTAGTAGTACCTGTATCTTCAGTAAGATTTTCAAAATTAAGTATTTTATTTTTTATATATTCATCATCAACTATTAAATTTTGAGTTACTGGCTCCTTTTTTACTTCTTTTACTTTAAATGTATAATTTTCATCTTTTTTTACTTCATAATCCAATGTAACTTGTTTATTTCCATTACTTAATATTTTTCTATTATCTGGTGTTTCTACATATTCTATTCCATCTTCACTTGCTACTTTTACTAAAACTTTTATATTATTTTCATCTTGATTATCATACATTACATAAGAAAATAATTCTTCTTTAGTACTCTCTTCTTCTCCTTTTATTTTTCTTACTATATTTTCTATAAAATTATTTTTATTTGCAATTAAACATAATATCAATCCTATAATTACTAATAATATTAATAATTTAACCATTTTTTTATTTAAAAAATTTGTTTTTTCTTTATTTTTCATTAGAATTTCTCCTTTTTTATGTTTATTATATATTATTAATTTTAGTATATCATAATAATTTTTTTCATTCAATATTTTTGTTTTAGTTTTAAAAAACAAATTATAAAATATAGATTATATAAAAATAAGATAGAAATTAATTCTACCTTATTTCTTAATCATCAGCATAACTTACATACGTGCCAGTACCTACACAACCTATTGAAACTGTACCATCTCCTCCTGCTCCTCCTGTATTACCGCCTTCTCCAGTTATCGCAGCACCGCCATTTGCCATTACAGTTCCAGTTTCAGTACTTTCATAATTTTCTTTATAAAATATATTTACACTTCCTCCTCCTGATGCTCCACCTGGATCTATTCTTCCATTTGTATTAGACCTTTTTCCTGTACTAGAAGACACTCCATTTGCTTCTATTTTTCCATTGTTAGTTAGATTTTTTGAATACATTATTAATAATCCACCTGTTCCTTCTCTTTTTATATAATTTGTTGGTCCTATACGATATGAGGCATAATTTCCACTTGGATTTCCTGTTCCTCCCATTGATATTTGTCCATATCCTGAACCATTATAAGAATTAACAGCACCATTACCTCCGTGCGCCTCCTACTGAAGATCCAGCTCCTGAAGTAGCAATACGATCGTTTCCTCCATCTTGATTTGCAGCTCCTGAACCGCTTCCACCTGAATACGATGTTCCTCTTCCTCCTGCTCCTATTATAGCTTTTCCTCCCCAATATTTTCTTCCTGAACCAGTACCTCCTCCTCCTGTTTGTCTTCCAATTCCACTATTGCCCTTATTTCCATTTACTGCAGAACCAGATTCATTTCGGATCCCTGCTCCTCCAGTAGCACCTATCTCTGGTACATATTCATAATTATTTCCATTATTCCACAAGTATACATTTTGCCCTTGTGCATAAGCTCCTCTTGCTGTCATACTTATTGTCCCTTTATTTATTATATCTCCTGTTACATATAAAAGCATTCCTTTAGGTCCTCCATATGATGAATGATATGTTGTAACTGTTACACCTTCCTCTATAATTAAATCTCCGTCAACTTTAACTACTATCATATTTTGTGCATAACTTTTGGCAGTTCCTATATCTTTTTCATTTCCAAATGTTATATCTTTAGTCCATCTTTGATCCCCTTCGAACAAATATGTATGCATTTTATATATTTGTTTATTTATAGTAATTTCAAAATAATCATCATTTTTTATTTTAGCATTTTCTAATTTTTGTACAATTCCATCTTGTAAAGAAACTTCATATTCTTTACTATCTAATAAAATTTGATTAGAATTCTTAGAATTGGAAATTTTTACATAAATAGGTATTTTCCCTTCATCATTAAGTAAATTTTTTTGATAAAAATCTACATAATCATATTTTATTACCTCGTTTTCACATTGTTCCCATACACCATTCTCCCCAAATTTACAATATGTTACAAAATCATCAAAATTTATATATCTATTTATTTTTATAGTAGTAACTCCAGTTCCTTCTGTAGGATTTTGTACTTCCAATATTTTACTTTTTATATATTCATCGTCAACTTTTAATTTTTGCTCTTGCACATCTTTATTGCTTTCTTTTACCTTAAATATATAATCTTCATCCTTCTTCACTTCATAATCTAGTGCCATTACTTTTTTCCCATTACATTGAATTTTATGATTATCAGGTGTTTCGATATAA